>JALZUF010000128.1 GCA_023301785.1 Alphaproteobacteria bacterium
CTCTGTACCTTCTTGCTCCCAGACGGGAAGTACAGACCGGAAGTCGCCCCCATGGGCTTTAAGGGCAGTGGGGACGAGTTCTCGATCCGGACGGACCGGGCCGTGGCCGAGCTCATCATCAAGGGGTGGCTGGCCAAAATCGTGGACGACATGTGCCTCCAGGCCAAGACGATGCCGGAGTTGCTCGACCGCCTGCAGAAGCTCTTCGACATCTGCTTCGACTCCGGTATCACCCTTAGTCTGGACAAGCTCGAGGTGGGAGACAGCGTCTTGTTTGCCGGGTTCGTGGTCTCGCGAGACGGGCTCAAGCCGGACCCGGCCAAACTCAAGGCGATCGCGGAGTTTCCAAGCCCGAAAAGTCTCACCGAGTTGCGGGGCTTTCTCGGTCTCGCCAACCAGCTCGCGACGTGGCTGCCGGACTTTGCGCACGCGACGGTCAAGATCCGCGAGCTCTTGAGGAAGTCGTCGGCGTGGCTATGGCTTCCTGAACACGAGGAGGAGTTCAAGCGCGCCAGAGAGATCCTCACCTCCGATCACATCGTCAAGCCTTTCGATCCCTCCTTGCCCACTGAGCTCTTGACGGACGCCTCAAACCTCCACGGGCTCGGGTACGCCCTCATTCAGCGTGAGACGTCCGGGAGACCTCGTCTCGTCCAATGCGGAAGCTGCTCCTTGTCGCCGGCACAGCGGAATTACGCCGCTGTTGAGCTCGAGCTTTGCGCCATCTGGTGGGCCGCGGAGAAGTGCGACTTCTTTCTCCGTGGCCTGAAGGGTTTCACCGTCAAAACTGACCATAAGCCTCTCGTTGGCGTGATCGACAAGCCATTGTCGGCCTTGCACAACTCGAGACTCCAACGGCTGCGTGAGCACCTCACCCGGTACGAGTTCACCGTGGAGTGGGTCCCGGGGAAGCGACACGCCATCGCCGACGCGTTGAGTCGAGCCCCCGTCTTCCCGCCGGCCGACATGGACCAGGATCTGGCCATTTGCGCCGCCGTCTCGGCGTCTGATCCCTCTCTCCACCTGATCGCCACTCACATCGACGACGAGTACCTCGGTCTCGTCGACGCCGTTCAACGCCGCGTTGATGTTCTCCCTCTCGACCTCTCCATGTACTCCGGACTCCTACACGAGCTCCGAGTCGAGGGCGGCATCTTGTTGGCCGGTGAGCGCCTCCTCGTCCCGCGCAGGGCGCGCCCTGCCATCATCGACCTCCTCCACGAGAGCCACTCGGGCGTTGGCAAGACTCTCGAGCATGCCAACCAGCTCTACGTTTGGCCCACATTGTCCAACGACGTCAAGAACAAGATCGCCTCCTGCCCGGACTGTGTCCGCGTCCTCCCCTCCCAGGAGTCGGAGCCGGTCCTTCCCGAGACGGCGTCTCACGCCATGGAGAAGGTCTCCCTGGACCTCTTCGACGCCATGGGGAAAACCTACATCATCATGGTGGATCGGTACTCCGGTTTTCCCTTCGCCAAGCAGCTTCACTCGTTGTCGACGGAGGCCGTCTGGAAGGTGCTCTCGGGCTGGTTCTGCCAGTTCGGCTACCCGCTCGAGGTCAAGACGGACAACGGTCCCCAGTTCCGCGGCCCGTTCGCAGCCTTGTGCGCCGAGACCGGCATTCGCCACTTCACCTCCTCGCCGTACCACCCCGCGAGTAACGGTCTCGCCGAGGCCGGCGTCAAGTCGGTGAAGCGCCTCCTCGTCAAGACAGGTGGCGCCGATGGCACGGCCTTCCGGTCCGCCCTTCTCGAATGGACTTGCACTCCACGAGCCGACGGCTTTTCTCCGGCTGAGGCCTTCTATGGACGCCGCCCCCGCACCCAGTTGCCTTCGGCGAGACAAGTCGCGTTCGATCGCGACGGCTTCGAGACGGCTCGGGACGCCTATCGAGACCAGATGGTGAAGTCCGCCAGAGGCCGCCCCCTCAAGCCCCTGATCATGGGCCAGAAAGTCCACGTTCAAGACGTTGCTGAGCGCTCTTGGAGTTTTGCTGCCGGTGTCGTAACGAAGGTTTTGCCCAACGGCCGTTCGTATCAGGTCACGACGGATGCAGGAGTCTTTCGCCGCAATCGCCGCCACTTGCGGCCAGCGCCCACTCTCACGCCCACGTCTCGCGCCTCCGAGCCCGAGTCCAGACCCGCCTCCATGCCGTCCGCTCCCCTATTGCCTCGAAGATCGGAGAGAATCCGCAAGAAATGTGTCTCTTTCGCCTCCTAATTTGAAAAAGTCCAGCTTTCTTTTTCCCTTTCTCATACTGTGTATGAGGAGGTTTCTTTTTCCCTTTCTAATTTCGAAGACTTGAAATTTTCCCGCCACGTTTTGAAATTTTGAACTCTTCGATGGGGAAGGAGGGAGGGCGATGAGATGTAGTGATCTGTGATCTGATATCGAGGTTGCGAGAATGATCTCCGCAACCTTCCGTGTGCATTTCCCGTCTGTCACTTTCTATTTGTAAACATCAATAAAGCAACTGTCAGTCTGACTTATCATCCTTTATCGAGTACGAGTCCCGCTTCCTTTCC
>JALZUF010000129.1 GCA_023301785.1 Alphaproteobacteria bacterium
AGCTCTTGAAATTGATGAAAGTAAATTCATGCATGTAGGACTGCTTGCATCTTTAGATGCTGGCGAGTTCTGTGTTTGTCAGAATGGCACAATTACAAAGAGGGTGATGCTATAAATATGAATAGAGAAGTGACTTACAACTGGAAAAGCCAAATCCTATTACTAATCGGAGCATTGCTAATAAATGTGATGCTAGTTAGTGGCGCTAAGGCCGAAAAAGCCGAATCAGAAGAAGATGAGCTAGTCCTTGAAAGCGGTTTTGTAGCTAAGATTAGCGATATCGTGCTAGGAAACAGTGATTCAGAAATAGTTATAGTTGAGTATTTTTCACCGACATGCCTGCATTGCGTCAATTATCATAAACGCATATTTCCAGAAATTAAGAAGAAGTTCATTGATACTGGAAGAGTGCAATATATCGTGCGTGAGTTTATTGGCAATAAGCAGGATTTAGACGCAACTATCTTAGCTAGATGCTCTGGTGATCAGGATAGTTACTTTAAATTTAAGGATGTAATTTTAGAGAAGCAGGATAGCTGGGCGTACAGCAAGAACTACAGAGAGATTCTAACTAATATTGGAATAATGGGCGGGGTTTCAGCTGAACAATACGCTATGTGTTTAAATGATGAATCTAAAATCAAATTTCTTATAGAAAATACTAAGCTACTAGCAAAAGAACCACGCTTTATTGGCACACCTGTATTTTTCATTAATGGCAAGCAATTCACAAAGCAGTATACCGTTGAGGAACTGACGAAAGCTATAAATGCGGAAGAAAATCTAAAGCGTTTAAAGACAGCAGCACTTTCTCCCGAGATTAAAAAGACATTAGAGGAATTGAGCGAGTTTTCGAGACGGTTAAATGAATATCAATTCTCTAGAGGTGGTTGATATGAGTATCTGGATTGATTTTGAAGAAGAATATTTGAGTGGACATAGAGTAAATGAGAGAAAGCAAATGAAGAAGCGATTTGAGGATATTAGGCACAAAAGCCAGAAGGATATACAGCTTGCAATATCAGTTGAAGCTTATGAGCGCAAACTAGCTATTAAGAGATATCAGAAGCAAAGACAAGGTCAGGTGGTGAAGCTTGATAGAGGTATTTCACTATATAGCTGGGATAGAAAGCAAATTTAATTTTAAGAGAGAAGAATTTATGAGTAATACAACGAGTAATAATAAGACAACGAATATAATACTTGGGCTAATGACAGCGGTTATGGTGTTTCTAGGAGCCCAGCTACATAACATGCGCAATGATGCAAATACCAATCAAGAAAAACTTTATACGCTTATGAAGTCTTTTTATGGGCATGTTTGGGCCAATGACCTAAAGGAAGAAGGAAGAAGATTGGCGGTTGCAAATCACTTACAAAAGCAGTTGGACGGCGATCAATACGGAATAGCTCCAACCAAAGACCTATTAAAGCATGGAGTAGATGGAATCACGGCTTATGTAGATTTAAGCAATGGGGAGTTAATGAGCTGGATAAAGATGGTTCCTGCGCAAAGTGAAGTATATGGAAACTTACTCACAATAAGAGATTATGCGCCGATATCTAATACAAAACAATTATCAAAGAAGCCAACTAAGTCAAGTGGTGAAGAAAATGCAGAGGTAATAAAAAATGAAAGCAGCAAGTAATACAAAAAAGATACTAGAAAAGATAAAAGCATTAGAGATTGAGAGGTCAAAATTACTGACTTTACGCAAAGATGAGATCTGGAATGTGCTTGAGGCTAGTGGCGGTCTGACACTTGATAATAAATTACTAGCAGGTCTTGCTATTTATGCAGGCAATCCCGCAAATACAAATTCTGGTTTTCTAAAGGAGCTAATGGCTCTGGCGGATAGTGCGTTTCCCAGTAGGAATAGGAAGGATAATAAAAAGCAGGACAGGAAAGCTACTGTACTGGAGGGGCCAACTAAAGAAGGTGCGCCTCATGGATAGGAAGGAAGATACAAGGAAGAAGATACAGCTGGGTGGTTTGTTTGTAAAAGCAGGATTAGATCATATGCACCCGAAGGATGCATATATTTTGTATGGAATGCTTATAGATTGCAAGAGAGCCTTAGAGAAGAAGCCAGAACTCAGGGAGAAGTGGGCCTTTATGGGCAAAGAGCTTTTAATGGGTTAGTGCGCAATAAATAGTTAAAAGAATAATCAGAGGTTAGATATGAGGTAAGAGCAAATGAACTTAACTAACTTAGTAAAAAGATCGGTTTATGGACTGGTAATAATATCTGGGGTGATGTTCTTTACAGAGGTTGCTTATGCAAAGCTTGTTATGGATATCAGCAGTACAAATACATCGCATCCTTTAGTTACTGGTATTGAGTCTTACTGGGAGATGGCCGTACTGGTATTAGTGAGTTGTGGTGGAGTTAAATCAATTAATAAAGAGGAAAATCAAAATGATAAAAAATAAAACAACTAAAGAAACGATAAAACAAAAGAAAGAGGGGAATATGAGATTCAAGTATTTAACAAAAGGATTAATTTATGCATCAGCAATAACAGCTGGAGTAATGTGTTTTACAGAAGTTGCTTATGCAAAGTTTGATATAGATGCAGGAGTTGCAGCTGCAACTGATCCGCTAATAAAAGGTATTAAGGATCATTGGGGTAAGGGGGTGATGCTCACTGGCGGCGGCGCTGCATTATTTGGAGAAGGAGACGGTAGGCAAAGAGCAATTAGAGCTGCAGTTGCTGCTGGTTCAGCAGGTGCGGTAATTTTAGGTATGGTTGCTCTATTAACTTAAAGGTGGTGTATGAAACGACGTACTTTTATTCCTTGTTTAAACAAGCAGCGCAAGATTTATAATTTTACTATAGGTGGGGTGGTAGGCTGCGTTATTGGTTTTGTGATATGTGGTTTAAGCAAGGGTATATTATGGGGGCTTGCGGGCGGTGGAATCGGTTTTAATGTTGGTAACTGGATAGCGGGTATGTTGTTTAAGGGATATTTACAGAGATTTATCTATTGGAATTTGCCTTATACAAAAGATTGGTTGGATAAGAACGCGCCAGAGAGTTCAGAGAAAGAAGAATTGTAGTTAGAGGATAGTAGCGATGCAGTTAAATATAATGAATCAGAGCATAGAGACAGTAGCAAGGCAACGTAACATATTTTTAGTGTTATGTAGTCTGTCTTTAATGTGTTTGGTTTTGGTAAGTTTAAAGCTTTTGAGTGTTTCAGAGAGGACAATATTGGTGCCTGGATTACATCAAGAGGTATGGACGAGTGATAAGAAGGTTTCATCTGGTTATTTAGAGGAGAGTGCGGCTATGTATTTGCCACTATTGCTTGATTTAGATCCGACTTCTATTGATTGGAAGAGAGACAGGATATTAATGCATGTTTCTACGACTGATGCTTCTGCGCTAGAGAAGCTTAAAGAGTATTTTGCTAAAGCTAAAGAAGACTACAAGCATTTTGGTTTAAGCACTCATTTTGCCTTAAAGAAGCTTGAAACTGATTCGGATAGTTTAAAGGTTATAGCTCATGGTCAGTTGATTAGTAGGTTTGGTAATCGTGGCTTTGAAAGCGATCCTAAAGTGTATGGGTTAGCTTTTGAGTGGGTTGCTGGGAGATTGTTATTGAAAGAATTTGTAAGTATTGCAAAAGAGGATTTAGAGGATGAGTAGTAGAATTAGAAATATATTAGTGACGTTGGTTGCCTTGAGTATGACGCAAGGCTTTATTGCCAATTCAGTTTTTGCTTCTGGTGCTGGATGCGCGGTAAGAGCTGAAAAAGCAACTGCTGCATATAAGAAGCCTCTTAAACTAAGCATTAGCCAGAGCGGTATTAACAGAATTAGTTTTGCACCTAATATTGTAACTAATATATGGGGTGATGCTGATGATTATAGTGCAAGTTTATCAGCAAATGGCAGTGAGATATTTTTAACTTCAAAGCTAGAGGCGGGTAATAACATTGCAATAGCTGTTTCTTTAGCTGGTGGAAGAATAGTGGATCTAATATTAGAAACCAATAAGGGCAAGCCACAGATTATTAACCTTAATCTACAGGATGAAGAGGAAAAGCAAAATATAGAGCAAAAGGAAGCTGAAGCGATGTTAAATGCGATGCGCAGTGGAATTAGAGGCAAGTATTACATAAAACAGGATACTAGAGAATTTAAAATACCTTTCCACAAGGGGCTTATTGCCAAGAGCGATAGAATATATCGTTTTGGCAATATGATAGGTATCCCCCTTTTATTGAAGAATGGCGCAAAGGAGCAGTTAAAGATTGATGTAGGAAGAGCTATGAGAAGTTTAAATAATGTATTTGCATTACAAGTTGATAATTTAACGTTAGCTCCAAACATGACAACACAAGCATATATAGTAATTGCAGGGAGTAATTAGAATGATGGAATGGTTTAAAGAGAATATTGCAGCTGTTTTTGGTCGTCAGGATGATGATAGTAATACCAAGATTAGCAAAAGACAAAAGTTGGTAGTTAAGCTTGTTTTGAGTGTTTTAATGGTAGCAGGTTTTGCTATGGCTGTTTTAGTTCAAGAAAAGAGCGAAGCTTATCAAAACAAGAATGCGCCAGTAAAGAAGCCATTGGCAAAGATAGAGCTGCCAGATACGACGATAGATAAGGAGCGTAGGTGGAGAGAGCATTTTGAGTCAATAATTGCAGATCAAACCAGAGCGGTAAATGACCGTCTTCAGGCTATGGAAGAGGGGCAATCACAGCTAGTCAAAAAAGCTGAGGAATCGGTTGAAAGAGATTTAAGTGAAACCAGGGAGAAGTTAGCACTTGCACAAGCTGAATTAATAAGTGCGAGTTTGGAGCTAAAGAAAGTTGCTAGCATAGAAGCAGATAGGGCTAATTCATCACCTATTCATAGAGAATCCTCAATGAATGCACAGGAGTTTGAACAAGAAATAGAGTTTGATAGGCCTAAATCAGCTGCAAATTATGTACCAGAGGGGATATTTTTCATGGGGAATTTAGTGGGTGGTGTTGTTGTTTCAACGGCTCTTAGTGCTCCAGATGAAAATTCAACACCTGTTAGTATTAAATTACAAGGTAGGTTTGATGTTAGGGGCGATAAGCTAACTAATTTATCTCCATTGAACAAGATAGATCTCAAACATTGTCGAATAATGGGAAGTGCGTATGGTGATTTATCTAGTGAAAGAGCGATTATTCGTTTAGAGAAGCTGGTTTGTGAAGAAAATGGTTTGATACAAACTAGTAAAATCGCTGGTCAGGTTTTTGGGCCTGATGGATATAACGGAATAAAAGGCACCGTAATATCTACTTCTAGCAAACATATTAAAAATGCAGCGCTTGGTGGTGTAATTAGTGGTTTAAGTGGTGCTGCTAAAGGACAAGATGGTGCAAGTATTACGGGTGCTGGATTAATCTCTACAAAGAAGAAGGGAATTGGTGACATGTTAGGTCAAGGTGCTTTGCAAGGAGCAAGTAATGCTGGTGAAAAAGTAGCAGATTATTATTTAAGACAAGCAGAATCTATGAGTCCAGTTCTAACAATTGACCCTGGGGTAAGAGTTAGTGCACAAATCACCAAAGGTTTTTTTGTAGGAGAGGTTGGAACACATAAGAAAATCAAGAAAGCGAAAAAGTAGATATAGAGTTTGAAAAAATAATAAAGAGGAAAATATGGATAGAAGTAAAGGAACTAAGGTGAGTTATGAACTGTCAGTATTTCAGAAAAACAAGATTTTTGAAAATGCAGTGATACTTAGTATTGTTTTATGTTTTGTTATATGGCTAGCATCATCGTCAAAACTGTCAGTTGATATATTAATTGCCATGATTTGGCCTATATCTTTGGTGTTCTATTTTGTTCATAGAACTATTGGTTATCAAAAGTATCTAGAGCGTAATAAGTATTTGGAATGCACATTTGCAGCAACTGTAGACGAGCTAGTCAGTGAATTAGAAAAAGTGGGTTTAGAGCTAAGGAGCAAAATAGGTAATCAATATATTTTTCAAACTTGTAACTATGTGTTTTTAAATAGTCGTGTTGTAGCAAGAGATAATAAAAAATATTGCACTCTATTATTAACAAAAAATTCTTACGAATATCTAAAGGGTTTTTTAAGTCTAAAATTATTAGATGAGGAGTTTAATAAAGAGAATTAAAGACGCAGTTAGTACTGATATAAAAACTGAGGTGCTAGTGAATGATTTATTGTATAGATGCGAACTAATAGCAAAAAGAAACTAAGAGATTTTTTAGAAAAGGACATGACTAATAACAAACAAATTAAAGGAATATATGATGAATATATCGAAGAATAAGACATTAATACAGATAAAAAGAGCTACAAAAGAGGTTCCACTTAGTATTTTCTATGCAAGCATCGGATATATGCTTTCTACAATTGGTTTTTTAATTTCAGGAGATGGATTAGCAATATTAACATTTTTAAGCTTACTTTTGCCTATGGTCTTTAGCGTAGGGTTTTTAACTAAAAACTGTAGTGATTCCAAATTACCAATAATAGCTATAGGCGCATATGTGGCACAGGTAGGCATATTCTTTCTGGTGTTTTCTTTGTTTTTCCATGAGGTAGAAAATTTAATCATGAGTGCGTTGTTATTAGTTACATATTCGATGTGTATTTTCACCGTCGTAGTAGAGTGGTTTGCTTGTTTGCATTTAATGAGTAGAGAGGCGTATCGCAATAAAGTTGAATATATTTTGAATACAGTATGGATTATATGCTTAGTGATTTCCTACATGTTGTTAGCGATGAAGGGCACCAGCTCAAATCAGTTGCTTACATTTTTGATATTGAGTGTATTTGGCCGAGTGTGTTTTGAATTATGTGATTATTTAAAAACGAAACCAAATAAACCAATTAATTAAAGGCAAAATAAAATGAATATATCGAAAAATAAGATAGGAATAAAGAAGAAACTACTAATAGTAATGCTATTACCGCTCTTAACGTCTTGTGCTACGTATAATTCCAGTTTTGCATGTGGAGATGCTAGAGGGGCTGCATGTACAAGTATGGATAATGTATATCGGATGATTGTTAGTGGAGAGATTGAGCGTTTTAATACTGCAAAGAAAAATTGCAGAGGTCGAAAATGCAAGCGATCGTTAGATGATAGCGGTATAGTTTTGCAATCATCTTCTAACAAATACGTACCAACTCATTATGCAGATCAAGAGGGGGGTAAATAGAGATGTTAAATATAGAGAGACAATTTAGTAGATTTGCGGATTATTGCGGTTTAAAAACTCCTGCGGAGCGGGGTTTTTCTCCAAAGAAGGAAGTTGATAAGTTACTTGCAGAAGATACTAAGGGTGCAAAGCCTCTTGCGGAGAGCTTAATATACAAACATGCGGAAGATAGTAGTGGTGTAGTTTGGAGCGATGATAGTATTGGGTGTTGGTTTGAAATCAATCCTATTGTAGGTTCTAATGATTCTATTGAAAAGAATTTGACATTATTTTTTGCAGATGAATTGCCCGAGGGTGGATATTTGCAGTTCTTGATAGTGGCTTCGCATGAGATATCAGATATATTAGATCTTTGGGAGAGCAAAAGAATCTATGGTGGCCGTCCTATAGAAAAGCTGACTAGATACAGAAGAGATTTTATAGAAAAATTATCTAAAGATTTTGTAGGATCGGCTGAAGATGGAAGATTGCCGCGCAATTACCGTACATATGTAACATATTCGACTAAAGATACTGGTGAGAAGGGCTTAGAGCAGCTAATAAAATTTAGTAAGAAGTTAAAGAACAAATTAAAAGCAGAGAGGTTGAATCCACGGAAATGTACATCTGGTGATTTAATTTATCTTATTAGAGACCTTCTGCAGATGTCTTTTGAAAAAAGAAGGCTGCCAAAATATAGTGTAATTAATAATTTAGCTGATCAGGTTGTAGATCCATTTACTCCTAATACGGTGGAAATTGATCATATCAAACATCATAATACAGGCTTAATATCAAAAATATTGGCTCCAAAGGAGTTGCCAGAGAGTTTTTGTTTAAACGAAATGATAAATCTTCTTGGTTCGGATAGTAAATCAATTCCTGGAAGGTTTGTGATTTCGTATACGGTGGCAAATAATTTAGGGGGCAAAGGTAAGTCGGCAATTGATTCGGCGGGTAGCAAGTCGATTCACGCAAGTAAAAAATCTTATGCAAAAGATGATTTAGTTGCTCAGGAAGAAGCGCAGCAGTGGAAGCAGGTAAAGGCACTTACCAAAAAAGGAGAGAGTTATTTACAGGAGTCGCTGCTAATTATGCTTACTGCTCCTAGTGAAGATATAGAAATAGCTGAAGAGACACTAAAGAGTTTGTATAACTCTCAAGACTGGAAGCTAGAAGTATGTAATCGTATTCAGCGTATAGCGTCACTGTCAATGCTTCCTATGATGCAATATTCCTATTGGAAGGCATTAAAGTTTTTTAGATTAACTAGATATGCTCTTAGCGGGGAAGTAGTAGCAAAATTACCTATTCAAGGTGAATGGAAAGGAGTACCTTTATCTGGTGCGATGTTTATAGGGCGGCGTGGTCAGGTATTTAACTGGAATCCATTTTATCGAATTGGTGGTGGTGGAAACTATAACGTAATAATACTTGCCCCTCCTGGTTCTGGAAAAACATTTTTAACGCTTGAAATGGTTCAGAGTTTAATTGCTCAAGATATAGCAATGTTCATTATAGATATTGGAGATAGTTATAAGAATTTGTGCCAAGCAATAGATGGAGAGCATATTGTTTTCGATAGCAGAAATAAAATGTCATTGAATCCATTTGCTAATATGTGTAGTAGCGGAGCTAAATACATGAAAGCAAAGGAATTATTGAGTGAAGGCAAAACTCATGAGGAAGTTGTTGTAATAACAGGAGTTTCACCTGAAGAATTAGAAGCTATTGAACTTGGAAAATCTGGCTTTGGTGGAGAGACCGCTGCAGAAGATGCGATTGAGCTATTGGAAGTAGAGTCAAAAGCGAATACATCTAAAAAATATTTTGTTACAAAAGATAGTCTTATTTATGCCAGAATGCTTGTAACTAGTATGACACAAAGCAGTGGGATATCTAGGCTTGAAGAGTTAGTAGAAAGAGCAATATTAGAAGGGATGGCTTTGCATGGAGAGGATTTAGATATCACAAAATTATCTGAGGTTTTGTATAATTTAAAAGATCGTAGAGGCAATGCAGTACAAGGAGCTTCTGAGATTGCAGATAGTTTGTTTCCATATACGGAAAGTGGAAGTAATGGTCGCTTTTTTAAACAAGGAGAGACTGCAACTTTTAAAAAGAAGATAACAGTTTTTGAGCTAGAGCAGTTAAAGAATGACGATAAGTTATTAAATATAGTGTTGCAGGTGATATTGATGAATATCACTATGCAATTTTTATGTGGAGATAGATCAAGAAACTTTATGTTAGTGGTTGACGAAGCTTGGTTTATTTTAGATAAGGCAGCGGCTTTTTTAGAGGGATTTTCGAGAACGGTACGAAAATATGGCGGTTCTTTAGTTGTAGTTACTCAGAGTTTAGGGAGTTTTGAGAATAAATGCGGAACAAAGAAAGCTCAGGAAGCGGTATTAGAATGTGCAACATGGAAATTAATATTACAGCAGTCGAATAGTTCATTAGAAGCATTTGCGAGTAGCGAGGCTTTTAAAGATATGGTGCCATTAATTGAGACTTTAAAAAAGTGTGAAAGCAATAAATTCTCTGAGGTTTTGATAAATACAGATGGGGCAACAGTTGTTGGTAGAGCAGTTGCTGACCCTTATTCTGTTGCGATGTTTTCGACAGAAAAGGATGATTTTAATTTTCTGGTGCAAAAGGAAAAAGAAGGTTTGACAAAGGACCAAGCTCTAATGGAGCTTTCGAAGAAGTATGGTACTTTGCCTGATTTAGGTGAAATGAATTAAGTAACAAGGGTTTTGATTTATATGAAAAGACAAGCGATGCGGAATTGGCGAGTTAAAAGACTAGATGAATCAATAGTGATGAGCGGAATATTTGTGCTATCTATTTGGTTGCTTGCTAATCCTAAAATAAATGGTGATGAGTTAATAGTTTTATTTGTTTGTACTACTACATTTATACATTTTTGTTCAAAAATAGTTAAGTCTCGTAAGTTAGAAGATGAGCAAAAATATATAAGCAAGAAGATCAATTCTAAAATTGATCAAGCTATTTTGTCAATGTACTCATCTGGTCTTAGCTTAAGATTTGCAAATGATAATATATATTTATTCAAAACAAGAAATATTATATTACCTAATGCTCATTTTTTACTTAAGGATTGTAAAGATCATTGTACCTTAATGGGTCATGATGATGAATTAATAATACTGAAGGACGTGTGGGATTTAAAAAATGAATTAAGTAACAAGGTGAAAAAATGCAGTTCAAATCAATAAAAAAAGTAAATAATCATCTTGGCATAAGCTCGTTATTAGGAGTTTCTCTATTTATTTTTACTTTAATATATTTTAGTTTTTTAGATAGAGGGGCTTTAGAGGGTGAATTTTTAGAAAGAGTGCTCAGTATAATTGCTATTGCTTCAGTGGTTGCTTGTAAAGCGTCACTATGTATTTGTATTACAGCAGTGATGATGCGTTTTTATAATTGTTCTAGAGTAATATGGCGAGTTAACATAGAAAAAGACCTAAAGTTTTTAGGTGGCTTGGTGGCGTCTGGAGTAAGTAGTTTTGTTTTGCTTAATAGATGTTTTGACAGAGAGTATCCCAAGGTAATGTTTTGGGTTATGGGATTGTATTTGTTAACAATAATTCTTTTTAAACTACAAACCAAATTAATATTAAGACAAAAGTGAGTGCCGTAATGAATAACAACGAATCATTGGGGTTTTTCCAGCTAAAATATCCAGTTAGGAAAATGGCAACCAAGGTAATAGGTGGGCATATAGTAGAGTACCAGAAATTATTGATTTTGCTATTAGCGCCAGAATCCGCTAAAGCGTCAAAAGGTAAATACAAAAAAGAAAAAAGTAATAAAAGTACAAATGTAGAAAAATATTTATTGAAAAAGCTCATAGTACGTAATTAATTAAAGAAAATAGAATGCTAAAAGTTAAAAAATCAAGAGTCCAGAGTATATGATTAATAAGCTGATTATTTTTGTATTGATGCAATTTACTTTAATTGCAAATAGCGCAGCTAGGGATTTAGGCAAGATGGGTCAGACATTTGAAATCAAGGAAGAGCCTTTTGTAGAAATGATGAAGCGAAAAGCAAAAGATGTTGATATGGAGAAAGAAAAAGGGAAGATGCAAAAATTAGCAAAAGAGCGGATAGAGAATCCAATGCCAGTTGCTGGTATAAGTCCAGCTACAGAAGATAGAACAATTTATTTTGATCCAACTTATACGCTAGATCAAGATGCTGTATTGCCGTGTGGCAAGATATTACATAGGGCTGGAACAAGAGTTAACCCGCTAGAAGAAATGCAAAAGTTTGGAGCAAGCTTAGATAGGAGAATGATTTTTATAGATGCAAGAAAGCGTAGTCAAGTTGAGTGGTTGAAGGATATGCTAAAATGCGAATATGCTAAGCAGGAATCAGATAAATTAATATCAGAGAATGATCGAGTTTTAACTGAGAACAAGATTATTTTAGTAGGTGGTAGACCGTTTGATTTGCAGGAAGAGCTGCAAGAGGAATATAATGGTATGGTGGTGTATTTTGATCAAATTGGAGAGCTTACAACCCAGTTTGCGATTAAGCATAGCCCAGCTGTTGCTTTTCAAGAAGGCTTAAAGATACGTATTGATGAAATTAATTTAAATAATAAAAACTAATGAAAAAAAATATTAAGAAGTGTTTTCGTAGAGTTGGTTTAGGTTATACCAGAATAGAACGCCCTATAACCTTACTAATTATTTTGTGGTTAGTAGCTTTATTAGTTATTGGTGCAGTTACTGAATACACAGCAGAGCCAGAAGAGAGAGATTCAGCTGTGTTGTTGAAAGATAACAGTACATTTGATGTAATTGATAATGATTTAGAAAACAAAGAGATAAAACAAAAAGGAGAATAAATAAAGAAAATGCAACAATGCCAGTTTAAGCTGGTCTTTAGCGATGAATCTTGCCGGATTGAAACTAAAGACCAGCGGAACCACAAACAGATTAAATTACTGATTGTAATGCTACTAGCGATGCTTTCATCATCACTACCAGCAAAGGCAAGTGTAACGTGTAAGGGGCATTTCGTCAATCCCATCACTGACGTATGTTGGGAATGTTTGCTACCTATATCTATTGGAGGGTTGTCGATTGGCAAAGGTGGCAAGCCTAAAAGGCGCGATACAAAGAACCCAGTCTCTCCAGTTTGTGCTTGTAGTAAATTCGGTCAACCTATTCCAATTCCTGGTATTTCAATAGGTTTCTGGGAGCCGGTACGTCTTATTGATGTAACTAGAACGCCTTATTGTATGGTGAATCTGGGTGGTATTTCGCTTGGTTCTAATAAGAAAAAAATCAGTAATTATAGTAGAGGTTATGGAGAACGTAGTTCGCACTCAAGCTTTTATCACTTGCATTATTATATCTATCCTCTGATCTATTGGCTTGAGCTTCTAACGGATTTTATGTGTTTAGAAGAAAGTAGCTTTGATGTTGCTTATATGAGCGAGTTTGACGTTACGTGGAATGATCCCAAGATACAGAGCTTGCTTAATCCTGAAGCTTTGCTTTTTGGTAATCCAATAGCTCAAGCTGCTTGCGCTCTGGACTGCGCAAGCGCAACAGCAAGCACTGCAATAGATAGCATGTTTTGGTGCGCTGGATGTCAGGGCAATATGTATCCGTTTTCAGGGGCAAATGCCGATCATGTGGGAGGTGTACAAAATAGTTCGTTATTAGCTACCAGAATAATAGCCAAGATGCACCGTATTGGTCTTGCTCAAAGTACATCTACTACAGATGCAAGTATTAATGGTGCTATTTGCAAGAAGAGCAGGGCGTTAAAGATCAAGAAGAGCCAGTACAAATTACAGATGGTCAATCCAAAGTCTAGTTCAGATGGTATTGGTTGTTGGCCAATTGGATTGAGCGACATGGCATATAGTGCATTTAAAGAATATCCGTATGACGGACAAGATTGGGGGTACCTTGTATGGCGCAAGAAAAATTGTTGTTTCCGTGCGATGTGAAAGTCGCTTGTGTGATTGTTTGGCATTTATGAGATGACCAAACCTGTTGTTTTACCAACAGTAGCCTAATGGTACGTGCATCAAAGTGATTTGTTGTCCGAAGCTATCAGGAAAATGTACTCTCCCTAAATTTGGGGGTCGAAGCTGTGAGGCGAAGACTAAACTGTAAGCATCAAAGCGGTTAGAGGCTAGGCTTAAATGGTAAGGTTAACATATGTGAACTACTGATAAATGTCGTTACAGTTGAATAGCCAAAGATGCTGATAGGCTATATCCAAAACGGAGAAGTGATCAGGTTATTGTGTTATGAAGCTCACAATACGTAGACGTTGTATCACCGGCAGAAAGGTAGAACCTAACCCATTTGTGTCACATAAGTGGAACACAGTAAGCCTGTATTTTTTCCTTGTGTTTTAAGGAAGGTAACTCGTAAGAGAAGCTGATGAGAGTGCAGGTAAAGGAAAGTGGAAAAAGCGAATGCTGTTTTGTAATGAAATAGATAGGAATTGAAATATTATTCCGCGCGAAAGTGGGCAGACTTCCACAGGGTCTCTTATTACGAGAGAATTTGATAAAACTTTAAAAGGAGAAAAGCAAATGATGGTTAT
>JALZUF010000130.1 GCA_023301785.1 Alphaproteobacteria bacterium
CCATTGTAGCACGTTTGTAGCCCTACACGTAAGGGCCATGATGACTTGACGTCGTCCCCACCTTCCTCCGGCTTAACACCGGCAGTCTCGCATGAGTGCCCAACTAAATGCTGGCAACATACGATAGGGGTTGCGCTCGTTGCTGGACTTAACCAAACATCTCACGACACGAGCTGACGACAGCCGTGCAGCACCTGTACATCGTCCGGCCGAACCGAAGGGAAACATCTCTGTAACCCCCGACGAGTATGTCAAGTGTAGGTAAGGTTCTTCGCGTTGCTTCGAATTAAACAACATGCTCCACCGCTTGTGCGGGTCCCCGTCAATTCCTTTGAGTTTTAATCTTGCGACCGTACTCCCCAGGCGGTGTGCTTAGTGCGTTAGCTGCGACACCGAATCCTATGGACCCGACATCTAGCACACATCGTTTACGGCGTGGACTACCAGGGTATCTAATCCTGTTTGCTACCCACGCTTTCGTATCTCAGCGTCTATACCCGTCCAGTTGACCGCCTACGCCACTGGTGTTCCTCCGAATATCTGCGAATTTCACCTCTACACTCGGAATTCCGTCAACCCCTCCGGGATACTAGAACAGGAGTTTTGAAAGCAATTCCAGGGTTGAGCCCTGGGATTTCACTTCCAACTTTCTGTTCCGCCTACATACGCTTTACGCCCAATGATTCCGAACAACGCTCGCTCCATTCGTATTACCGCGGCTGCTGGCACGAATTTAGCCGGAGCTTCTTCTGATGGTACCGTCATTATCTTCGCATCTGAAAGAATTTTACAACCCTAGGGCCTTCTTCATTCACGCGGCATGGCTGCGTCAGAGTTTCCTCCATTGCGCAATATTCCTTACTGCTGCCTCCCGTAGGAGTCTGGACCGTGTCTCAGTTCCAGTGTGGGGGATCATCCTCTAAGACCCCCTATAGATCGTAGTCTTGGTGAGCTTTTACCTCACCAACAAACTAATCTAGCGCGGGCTAATCCATCGGCGATAAATCTTTGGACCGGAGTCATTATAAGGTATTAGCACAAATTTCTCTGTGTTGTTCCTTACCGATGTGTATATTCCCACGTGTTACGCACCCGTGCGCCACTCACCCCGAAGGGTTCGTTCGACTTGCATGTATTAGGCCTGCCGCCAGCGTTCGTTCTGAGCCAGGATCAAACTCTCAAGTTTGATTCCTATCTCAAATCATTTCTCATTGTTTTGGGCTCATTTCATATAAATACAAAATGAGTTAAAAATTGAAGTATCCTTGGACACTTCAACCAAATCGAAAGATTTAAGAAGTGCAAGGACCTGCTTATTTTTTGTACGTACAACCAAGCGAACTTGATTGTACCGTAACTATTGTAAGTTAGTGATACATAAACAAACAGGTCTGATTTTTTGCTTCAGTGATTTCAAGTAAACTTGAAACCCATCAGCTTTTTAAATGTGTTCAACATTATAATTTCAACCGAAGTTGAAACCACAAGCCCTGCTGTCTGTGTATCTCTTTTTCCTATTCACGATGTTCAAAAACCGTCGTTAAATCTCAGACAACTTTATTGGCCGCCTGAGCCATAACTAAATAATCATTTAACGAATGAAACGTAACATAAATCAGTTCAGCTTCCTTTGTCAAATCCTTTTACATCTTTTCCTCAAATAAATTAAAGAGCCGACATAAAAAAGCGCGGGCAATTGAGTAACTTGTTAGCAACGTTGCCTGCGCTTGTGAGAGGGGTTATATAACTAATCATTCCCCCCTGTAAACCCCTTTTTTAACTTTTTCTTAATTTTTTTTAAAAAACTTTCATTTATTTTAAAAAACGGCAGAAAACCGCCAGTTTTATTTACAATAATCCGCTCTCTTTAAGGGCTTCTTCTAACTCAGGTTCGATCTCTTCACGTTGATTCCCCCCTAAATATAGACCTCGATCCTTCGGGGCAGCCGCTGATTCCAAATATCGCCACCCCTGAAAGGGTCTTTTAGGGGTAGAATAGGTTTGAACAAGTTCCATATCCGTATAAATCAGGCATTGCGTACCCTTTTCTTTGGTTTCAACCATTTCAAAACCTAAGATTTTCTGCCTACAGCATATCTTATTCTTAATAACGCGATAAATAGAACCGCCAGAGGCTAAAATCTCATCGCTTCGTTTAGGCTTATAACGCGTCCACACCGTATTGGCCGGTTGCCCTTGAAAGTCCATAACGTCATGCTTCTGCCAGTTGAAGAAATCTTCTAAATCCCCAACGCCCACTACTAATTTAATCATGTTTAATGTAGTCATGCTTTTCTCTTAACAACCATATAAAGTGAACCTAGGATAATAAACATCCCCGCAAGGAAATCCAAATAATTTAAATTGTTTAAATCTAATAGCCCATAAAAAGCAAATATAGATTCAACACCGAAGGTAAGCACAGGCAAGAAACAGCCTATCATTAAAAATTTCTCCGTTTTTGCCTCTATTGCCGCATAAGTAAAAAAATACATTGCAGGCGCCAAAGTAAAAACACCCGTAACTAGAGCGCTCAACAAGGCTAATTGATTAAAAGTAACAGACACTGGCTTAAACACATCCCTCAAGCCTCCCATGTCAGCTACAGTGCTATTGATGCAATAGGAGCCCATGGCATATACCATTAAAAAGACAACGGCCATAACAAGCATGATGATGCCCGACACACGACAACGATCTTTAATGTTTTGATTCGCCTTAATAGAGGTGGGATGAAGTTCAGCGTCAATCGTACGTAACGTAGCAAACAATGCGTTTAAACCAAAAGCGACACACGCATAAATACGCACCCCCTCTTCCAAGTTAATTACGATCAAAACAATACCCGCAAGCACAACTATGCCGCCTATGAGATCATTCCTCTTAGGATTTCGTTTCAAAATAATCCACGGTAGCAATAACCCTAAAATTATATCAAAGCGCCCTAAGATCGTTCCCTGTGTTGCCGATATATAAGAAACGCCATAAACAAAGCTCAATGTCGTTAAGACGCTAAATATTCCATGCGTCCATGTTCTTAATGATTTAAAAGTTTCAAAGCTAAGTGCACCTTTGCCCGCAATAGATAACAGCACTAAAGCTGCACTTATTTGCGCCACGAAGGTAAAGACCATAGGGTCTGCGTTTAATTCTGAAACCGAATAACGTATAAATGTGTCTGATATGGCCCACATCAAAACGGTTAACAGCGACAACTTTATTGATTTATCCATGCCCTACTTCCATTTCTTAGCGTCACAATACCATAAAACCATGATTTTATTGATTTTTTTCGATTTATGATTCACAAAGCTTACATACGTGCGTATACTTTGCGTTACCTAATTTAAGGCACTTATTATGATGCGTCCTGCATTGCTTTTCATTCTATTGAGTATGACTTCCTTTGCGGCGCAAGCCAGCGATACCGTTACATCTATGCCTATGGCGTCCCCTTTTGAAGACAATCCCCATGAAGGACAGCTTGTCCCTAAGCGTATTTCTTTAAATGATTTGCAAAATATCATGCTTGAACAAGGACAAAGATCATCAAAAGCATTGTCAACAATCGAAGCCTTATACTCTGCGCGCATCATTGAAGACCTCGAACAATATGGTTACAATTTTTTCAAAGATGCTGATAAAGACAGCAATCAAAAACTTTCTATTCCTGCTGGCGCGGTACAAGACAAATACATTCTAAGTGCCGGCGACCAACTAAATATTATCTTACGCGGTCAAACAAACACACAAAGCAATTACACTGTAAACAACCAAGGTCTTCTTGTATTAGAGAACATAGCCCCAATTACTGCCGCAGGGCGAAGCCTTGGCGATGTAAAGAAAGACTTGCAACAGGCAGTCTCCGCTTTACACAATACTCAAATCTTCACCTCCCTCGCCTCCATCAGGCAAATAGGCGTTCTTATCGTTGGCCACGTACAAAGCCCCGGCCGTAAAAACCTAACATCATTCAACACTGTCCTTGATGCCTTGATCAAAGCAGACGGCATTCAAAAAACAGGAAGCTTGCGCCGTATCAAACTAGTGCGTAACGGCAAAAGTCATTATATTGATCTATACCAACTATTCATGGCCAGCAGTACAGGTGCAGATAAACTTCTTCAAGATGGCGACCGCCTTATCATCCCCCCTATTGGTGCAACCATGGCAATATCAGGCAACGTAAAACGTCCCGGTATTTACGAGCTTCGTCAAAGTGAAAAGATCAGCACCCACCAAGCCATGGGTCTAGCAGGCGGCGTTATCATTCCAGGGCAAAACAGATTCATTAAATTAGAGTACACCCCCAATGGTGATGAACTGGTTCAAGACATCACCGCGCAATCAAAACGTATCTTTGGCAATGGCGCAATTTTAAGCGTGACCCAGAGCGAACAAAAAAGAAGCGAAGCCGTCACGCTCTCTGGCGCAACACGCCAACCGGGGACGCACGATCTTAAAAAAGCCAAAACACTTATTGAGCTTATTAATAATAAGAAAATCCTTGGTGAAAATATTTATCCTTTAATTGGCGTCATCGAACGCCGCGATCCTGAGCAACTTACAAAACAGCTTATCCCCTTCTCACCCGCTCAAATCCTAAAGAAGAAACAGAATCAAAAACTTTTAGAAAATGATGTTGTGCGTCTTTTTTCTGATGAACAAATCAGAAGCCTTCAAAGCGATAGCGCCCTGCTCCACAAAGTATCATCCAAACAAAGCACTATTGATGATCCTATTCTAAAATCATTCCTACAAGAACGCAGCGTCTTTGTTCGCGGTGCCGTGCGCCAATCAGGCGCATACCCCATTACAGAAGGCGCAGACCTGAAAAATATCCTCGCCGTTGCGGGCGGCGTGACATTAGAAAGCAATAAAGAGAATATCGAACTTGCTTCACGTGAGAATGGCAGACGCACGATTAATATCGTTCACGAAGATCCTTCAACAATAAGTATCAAATCGGGCGATACGATCCGCGTGAATCAAAAATTTCATAAGATCACCACCAAAACTGTCGCACTACTTGGGGAAGTCAATCACCCAGGCAATTACGACCTGATGGCGGGCGATACATTACTCGATCTTATTCAACGTGCAGGCGGCCTAACGGAACAAGCCTACGCCGATGGCGCAATTTTCAGCCGCGCCAACGAACGTAAGCGCGAAGAAACGCGCTATAAGGCGCAAGCGCAAGATTTAGAAATGAAACTCGCCAACAGCCTCCAACAGCTGGACGATGATAAAAAACCCGACATGACACAAGTCAGCGCCACGCAAAGCCTGATCTCACAATTAAAAGATGCAAAGGCTTTAGGCCGTATCACTGTTGAAGCAGACCCTGCCAGCCTCAGTGCCAATCCTGAACAAAACATCTTGCTTGAAAAAGGCGACCGCATCTTCATCCCTAAACGTCCATTAACGGTACGTGTAGCTGGCGAAGTCCTCTCCCCTGCCGCTTTACAGTTTCGCACGCAAAAGGACGCAGAAGCCTACCTACGCGAAGCAGGCGGCACATCCCATTACGCAGACAAAGATCGTACCTTCGTCATCTACCCAGATGGCAGCGCACAACCCGTCGAAACCAGCAGTTGGAGCCATAGCGCCGTTATGATCCCCCCAGGTTCAACCATCGTTGTCCCCCGCGATCCAAAACCATTTGATTTCCTAGACAGCGCAGGCCGCGTCGGACAGCTTCTGGCAAACCTTGCTATATCAGGTCTTTACATCGAAGCCATTGGCGACGACAATTAAAGAATGACCGCCCCTTTATTTTCTATCATCACTATTACAATGAACAACCAAGCTGGTTTAACCAAGACAGGCATAAGCGTTCATGAGCAAACCTGTCATGATTATGAATGGATTATTATTGATGGCGGCTCAGGCGATCAAATCCCCGATGATATCCCAACAAAAAACGTCACATATATAAGTGAGGCTGATAACGGCCTCTATGATGCGATGAACAAAGGCATCAGAAATGCCACAGGCCAATATCTTATCTTCATGAATGCTGGCGATTGCTTTGAAAGCAAGAACACTCTTTTCGAAATTCAAGAACA
Source organism: Alphaproteobacteria bacterium (assembly GCA_023301785.1). Taxonomy (GTDB): domain Bacteria; phylum Pseudomonadota; class Alphaproteobacteria; order Micavibrionales; family Micavibrionaceae. Next base: position 6,069 of record JALZUF010000130.1, read on the forward strand.
TATCAAAGACGAAGAGTTTGATTTTATCTACGGCGATTCTCTTGAGGAGATAAATACACGCAAACATTACAAACGCAGCAAACCTCATCCGATGATCGGCAGTGGTATGATTACGCATCACCAAGCCATCATCTATAACGCAAAACTATTTAAAGATTTAAACTACGATCTAAAATACAAGATTTCTGCTGATTATGATTTAACATTTAAAGCCATTAGCAAGTCAGAGAACTTTCTTTATTTGCCCTTCCCCATTTGTATTTTCGAAGCAGGCGGCCTATCGCAACAAAATGCCAAGCAAGGCAGGACAGAAGAATTTAAAATCAGACGCGCCCAAGGCGTATCTTTATTCAACGCATCCCGCACCTATATAAAGCAAGCTGTTAGCTATCAAGTGCGGCGTCTATGCCCTGCCCTGTATTGGCGTTTAAAAAGTGGCTAACCATTTTATAATAACGATAACGCGACCGCGCAAATTCAAACCCTGCGCGCCCATCTAAAAAACCCTTTTTTAAAACATAACTATGCAAGAATGCGATCACACCGCGTGCAGGCATTTTTCTAAAACGTTGCTTCAAAAATTCTCGCCACTTTGTATCTTCAACAGGATAAGCACCGCTTCCAATCATCCCCACTTCCCATTTGGCATATCTTAAATGACGTTCTTGCCATGATTTTTCATTACTATAAGAAAAATGATGAATAGAATGTTCAATCTGACCAATAGACTCTTTTTTATGTTTTGGCTTCAGAACAGGCTGATAATGCCCTTCCATTTCCCCCATACAAAACTCACCCAAATCTTTAACAACAGGAAATTCAAGTTTATCTTTATGTAACAAAACCAGTTTATTATTCTGCAATCCATGATGAAGGACTTTCCCCTTCCAACAATTTTTTGCGCGCAAGAAATAACCTGCCTTTTTATAATTAAGCTGTATTAACTCTGCGACAACTTCTGGCGTCATCTCTTCATCGGCATCGATAAACAAAATATAGTCATGCTTGATTTTGATATAATCCAAACACCATTGACGTTTTTTTGGATACCCGCCTTTCCATTGAAAGGTCTCATACCGCGCGCCCAGCTTGCTGGCGATAAAGATTGTCTTATCTTTACTGTGTGAATCCACCACAATCACTTCATCAAAATACCGCAATGATTTCAAACATCGCGGCAAGTTTTCTTCTTCATTAAAAGTCGTTACAATAACGCTAACGTTAATCAAAATTATCTTCTTTATTTGACTGACAGGCTCTGGATGAAAACCCGAGCCACATTAAAAAACCCAAAACAAATCCCAATGACACTGCCACAAAATAAAACAATGTTTTGTTTGGCCATACCGCTTTCGGACTATGACTGGCAGGTTCAACAACAATCGCCGCATAAGCTTCGTTCAAATTCGCCAACATCTGAACATGCTCTTGTTGCATCAATAAATTAGTAATGATTTTACGGTGCTCTGGATTAACCGTCTGCCCTAATGAGTTATTCAGGTAATCAATACGGCTTTGCGATTGACGACGACGATCACGGCGGATCATCTGATCGGCAACCAAGTGAATTTTACGCAACATCGCCGCCGCAAATTGCGGATCAGGATGCTGATATGTCATCTTACGTAGCGGTGTCGCCCCCATAGGGTCAACCTGTAAATTTTTATTTAAATAGGCAGCCAACGCTTCTGGTGTTTTTATCTTCTCAGGCAGGCTCTTGTTAATCTGCGTTAAAACACTTTCATCTTTAACCAAAATCTCTGAAACAGATGGCCCACGCAACGTATAAATGAAACGATAAAAATCAGTCGACGCCCCTTCCGGATCAGTCGGCCGCCAAAACGGCAAAGACGCCACCCGATCATATTGAATTTTGGACGCGTAATCACCCAGCGCATAACCTTCTGCTGGTGCAACGATCATTGTCCCTTTATATTTTGGAACAGATATATGAATAAGAAACGCGCAAGCCAGAACCGATAGAATACAAGCAATCAAAATGTAGAATTTAGCCCGCCAAAAACAGCCACATAATTCTAGCAAGTTGATTTCTTTATCCATTGTTCACAACGCCCTCTAACAAATCAACCCAGCTTTGTAACGATTGGCTTGGGTGATAGGCTTGCGCCGCCTGAAGTGCGCCTTCTTGTGCGTTAAACCACGCTTCACCGTCGTGGCGGTATTTGTAAATAGCCGCCGCTAACGCTTCTGCATTATCAGGCGCGACAACCGTTCCTGCTTTGAAATAATTAATCGCTGTCGCAATCTCACTATGCTCTGGCCCTGCAAAAATCGTTGGACGACCAACTGTCAAACCAGAATAGAATTTACAAGGCACCAACATGCCTTCTGCTTCGTTACGCATTGTCACCAAATGCAAATCACCTGATTCCAATATGTCTCTATATTTTTCAATCGGCTGAAACGGCAGAAACTTTATATTCTCTAAGCCCAATTTCGCACGCTCTTTCGCCAATCTTGAATGGGCATGTTGATCACCAACAAACACAAATTCAATCTCTTTATGCTCGGCCAATAACGCCGCCGCATCAACGATAATCTTCATCGGGTGCGCTAAGCCAATCGTGCCTGCATATAAAATTTTGAATTTGGGTGAATCGTCACGAAACATCTCTTCGGGCTTCTTCGCAACGGCTTTAATCTTCTCTGGTAAATCCTGATAATTATCACCAACAGACGGCGACAACACTTCAAAATCTGTCCAATTTGGTATGGTTTCAAGTTTAAGAGGCGAAATTTTCTTATCCTTAAATCGCGCTTTCATACAATTACCAATAACAACAATACAATCGGCTTTTCGATATGACTTAATCGCAGCTTTATCCAACCAACGTTGAAAAAATTTAGGCATTTTCACATTAATCGCATCAAGCAAGTCAGGGTACATATCCTGACACCAATGCACGTGCTTTGATTTTTTAAATCCGGCAACGAATTTACCGACGCGCATCAACATCGGTGGATCTGTCATCGTTAAAACAACATCATGCTTTGGTAATTTAATCGCCGCCATCGCCAACTTCATAAGCGCCCAGCCATAGCCAAACGTCCCTTTGGCCTTAATATGTGTATAAACGGCATGATGAACAGGCACTTGTTGGGCGTCAAACTCGGCTTTGGTGTTCGTCACCGATAAAATAGTCACGCGCCAGCCATTTTCAATCAGCGCATTCGCTAAATCTTGCATCATACGACCTGTCGCCCCCCGATCAGGAGGGTAGACACGGTTTATCAATAATATGGATGGTTTACTCATTATGCGATAGTGGGCTTTGCTTCTTAGAATTTAGGGCTGTTGTTATTACCAGTATTAAAGTCAATATAAGTCCATAATCTAATGATTTATAGGAGGCATAGAAGAAAATAGGAATCAAAAATGGCCAAACCAATGCATTTGCACTTACCGCTTTACTAAAGACCAGACGCGCCAACTTTTCAAATATAAAAAACAGATATAGACAAGTTAAACCAAGACCAGCAAGTCCCGTTTTCAATAACATGTAACTCAACAAGCTGTGCGTGTAGGCAACATTCAAATCACCGACGGCTGGAGAGGAAAAACTACTGCCCCACCCCATTCCAAATATGAGCGATATGGAATCATTACTAATATGATCCCAAACCGCCTGCAATTCTTGTGATCTCATATTAAAACCAACTTGCGCTGTCTTCAGAGCCACCTTTTCAACAACATCAAAAATAAAACTATGGAAAATGATGACTATGATCGCAATCGCAATAATGGGTAGAATTGCCTTTAATGGCCTCTGATAAACAAATAAGCCAACTAAAAAGATACAGCTTATGCCTAAAGCAATAAAAGACGCGCGTTGAAAATCAACATACATCGCAGCAAAACAAACAACTGCCATTGATAATAAAACACCACTATAGATTATCTCTTGAACCAATAATTTCATAAATAACTTCTGCAACGCCACAAACGCAAAATATAAACCCGCCATTAAAACAAGCGGTGAGTTCGCCAAATAAAGAAGCTCTTCTCGTTGGCTAAAAAATGAAAAATCTAAAAACAACACGCGAACAGCAAAACAAAATCCAATCATAAGCAACAAGCCTAACAAGAGATCTTGGCGTTCTTTCAAGCCGGAATATAAAAATAATGGTGCCATTAAAAAAGCGAAGCTCACAACATCACGCAACAAAATCGAAGGCAGCGCATTATTATAAAGTGCCATAATCGTTGGCACAGCAACACCCCACAATAACAACGCCAATCCCGCAAGTTCCCACGGCTGAACCACCTTAAACACAAACAGTTTTTGAAACGGTTTCAACACCCCATCAGCACCAATAAAAACCAGCAATGATAATCCTATCAACACTTCAATGTATGATGGGTTATCAGGCGTCGGTGAGCTGAG
>JALZUF010000131.1 GCA_023301785.1 Alphaproteobacteria bacterium
GACTTTCTTGGATGGTTTTATCGCCTATATGGGGCGTTTTTGTCAAGCTGTCTTTTAGCTGACTATTGATACTATTTACAATCCAGCCCCCACCAAGGACACGACCATCATCATAACAAACCGCAGCTTGCCCCAAGGCAATGCCGTATTGAGCGGTTTCTAGGTGGATTTCGGCGCAAGTCTCACCATTCACCAGCCTTGCAGGCGACGGTGAGCTGACAGAGCGTAACTTGACCATAATATCCATACCGCCCTCAGGAATAGCCTCCATGAGCCAGTTACAATCAGCGATATAAATCACATCACGTGCCAAAGCCTCTTTGGGGCCAACAATGACCTCGTTGGCGACAGGGTCAACGCGCACGACATAAAAGGGTGAGTTATCGTCATTAAAACCACCACCAATCCCAAGGCCACGACGCTGGCCGATGGTGTAGTGGATAATACCGTGATGCTCGCCCATGATGTCGCCTTGCATATTGACGATATTGCCGATTTTCTCGGCTTCGGGTCTGATCTTTTTCACGACACTGGCGTAATCGCCATTGGGGACGAAACAAATATCCTGACTATCGGGCTTGTTACAAACCAGCAAGCCCAAACGCTCCGCGTGTTGACGGGTGACGTCTTTTGTCCATGCCCCTAAAGGAAAACGTAGGAAGTTTAATTGATCTTGCGTTGTCGCGAATAAAAAATAGCTTTGATCTTTACCATGATCGACGGCGCGGTGGAGCTCGGCTTGACCGGTCTCGTTGTTGACGAGGCGTTTAATATAATGCCCTGTCGCCATACAATCCGCGTCCAAATCTTTGGCGACCTTCAACAGGTCACGGAATTTAACGGTTTGATTACAACGGATACACGGGATCGGCGTTTGGCCATTCATGTAGCCTTCGACAAAGTCGTTCATGACGCTGTCTTTGAAATTATCTTCGTAATTTAGGACGTAATGCGGGAAGCCTTTTTCCTCGGCCACGCGTTTGGCGTCATAGATATCTTGGCCTGCACAACACGCCCCTTTACGCTCCACGGCCTTACCGTAATCGTAGAGCTGGAGCGTCACACCGACAACGTCATAGCCTTCCTCGTGGAGGAGGGCGGCCGTCACGGATGAATCAACGCCGCCAGACATCGCCACCACGACACGTGTGTCCTTGGGCGCTTTGGCAAATCCTAAACTGTTGAGCGTTTCTTTGTTCATCTTTATATCCTTGCGGCTTTATACAAACAAAAGTGGCGTAAATGCAAGGAAAACCGTAGATTTACAAAATAACCACCTTGTAAGCGGTTGATATAACTGATGAATTTAGCATCCTTTAGTTTGTTCGTACCAAATTGCGGGGGTGGGGGTAAGATGCCCAAATGTGGGCTGCTTTTAGAACCATATTTCGGGACGTTGTTCTGTGAGGGAATGTCGGAGTTGGGGTATCTGTTGCGTAAAAACATTATATAAGATAACACATGAAGATCCAATTATAGGAACAAATACCTTTTATTGTCGATTTAGAAAGCTTGTCTTTTTTTTCTTTCTCTTTTCTTTCTATTCATAACGGGAGCCAAGGGCTTTTCTCTAACGTTAGTTCCTATCCCTCGAGATACCATAAAAGCCATAAGGTCGATACCTACTGTATACATTAGAGAGGCATGTTCTTTAACTTCTGAAACAGAAATAGGTTTTAATTCTACCTGAAGGCTTCCTCTTGCTTTGAGGCGATAGCTCATTACTTCTTTAGTTGTGCCATGAATTAAAAAGGAATTATGAACTATTGTATTTCTTTTTTCAAAAGCACTTTTAATGGCATTTAATAAATCGTCCAGCTGATCTAGTTCCTCTACTGAAGGAAAATCTAATTCAGCTAACGTTCGTATTATTTCGTCTTTAAGATGATTCGACATATTTGTAGAAAGTGAGACGCTTTGAATATTATCAGCGCCTAGTAAGCCTCCGATTAATTCTACGAGAACACTCTCAGTATGAGATGCAGCAGCAGTCATTAAGCCTATTGCTTGCAAAAATTCAGGCGGCAAACTATTAGGGTTAAAATCGTGAATAATTTCGGGAGTATAGTTTGCCATTAGCCTTAAATAATCTTATCTCCAAGCGCTTAGCGTACCGTCTTCGGTTAGGATGTAGAGTTTACCACCTGCGGCGATGGGGGCGTTGGTAATTGTGCCGCCTGCGTTCCAACGTTTCGTTTCTTGGCCACTGATGGCATCAAGCTCGACCACGCGGCCGCCTGTACCTGTGACCAATAATTTGCCGTTGATCATGATGGGGCCAGACCACGCCAGAATGCCTTTGCGTTTTTCGGCATTCTCATATTTGGCCAATTCAGACACCCAGATAATATCACCGTTGGTCACATCCATCGCAACGATTTGTTGTTCAGGGGTCAGGACGTAAACCACATTGCCAGAAACCCATGGTGTCTCGCGTGAGCTAATGCTGCGTTGCCATAGGCGTGCGCCATTGTTCTTATCAAAGGCGGCCATTTTGCCACCGAAGCTGACGGCAAGGACGCGCTCACCTGCGATAACAGGCAGGCCACGAATATCGGATAGTCCCGCCATACCGCCTAAACGAAGGGCGTTAGCTAGGCTGTCTTCCCAGACAGTTGCGCCATTTTCAAAACGAAGCGCAAGGATATCGCCGCTGGATAGGGCAGGGACGACAATTTGATCATCGGCGGCGGGACTGGCGGCGCCAAGAAGCGCGGTCGTTTCACCAACGCCTTCATATTCCCAAATCTCTTTACCATCGGCGGCATTAAGGGCGACGACATTATTGTTCATCAACGTGATAAATACGCGGCCATTTTGAATGGTCGGTGCGGCGCGCGAGCCAGTAGTGAGCGGGGCACGCCAGTAAATTTCACCAGTCTCAGGACTAAGGGCGAGGGCTTCGTTATAACCAGAGGTCACAAAAAGAACACCGCCAGCAAAGGCGATGCCGCCACTGATGACAGGATCACGTTCGCTTGTTTTTTGAACATTTTGTGACCAGATCTCTTTACCAGTTTGATCGTGGAATGCGGTGACTTGGTTGCGCGTATCAAGGGTGAATACTTTCCCATCAGCAACAATAGGCTTTGCATTGAGCGGAATGGATTTAGAACCACCTGTGCCGATATCGGCGCGCCAAATTTGCTCAAGATCGTCTTGTGTGCCGACTGCCAAGTTTTGCATGGCATGGTGCGGATAGCCGCCAGCCTGTGGCCAATCTTCGTTATTTAACGCAGGTGGAATTTGGATGTTTACATCCGATGTTTTCGCTTTGGCGCTCGGGTTAATTTCTTTTTGTAAATCCATGATGGAAATACGCTCACCCGGCAGTGGTTTTTGTTCAGGTTCGCCAGCGCAGGCGGATACAAAAAGAGTGGCAGTAAGACAGGTTACAAGGCGGAGCGGGATAAGCTTTTTCATGGTTTATTTTTCTTTAGTTTCTGTAGGCGTAGCGGCAGGTGTGTTCTTCGCCGCTTTGAGTTTATAGACGTGTGCCAAAGCATTGGCGCGTTGCTTCAGCGTTGCTGGAACAAACTTAGCCGTATCAAAATCTTCTAAGTACGTTAGAGCTTTGGCGTAGTCGTTATCATTGTGCGCGGTCATGACGGCGGCTTCAATTTTCGCATGCCAGAGCCACGGGCTTTTGGCGTTTGATAGCAGTGGTTTTAAGATCGCGATGTCTGGTGCGTCTGCGTTTTGAACATAAAGAACGCGGGCAAGGTCACGAATGTTACGTGGTGATTTGCTGTTGTCTGCCACTTGTTTATAAAGCGTTGCGGCTTCGGCTTTGTTACCATCAGAAAGTTTTAAATTTGCGGCGCTCATGGCGGCGATCGCGCTGTGGCCTTTGCGGGTGTCCTTAGACAATTCCATCAAAGCGGCTTCGGGCGTTTCAGATTGAAGGGCTTCGGTTAGGCGCGCTGTTTCTGCGGCGTTTCGATTGGCGTCCCATTTATAATAGTACGTCATAACAGAGGTGCTGAGGACTAAGACGATTAACGCCGCAATAAGAGTTGATCCATGTTGCTTCCATAGATTCATCATCTTTTCTTGTTGCATCGCTTCGTCGACTTCGCGGAACATATCAGACATATTTAAAAATTCCTTCGTAATTTTTTAAGAGCCATCATGTCGGCAAGCCGAAGGACGCTACTCATAGAGTTAAATCTTATTGTGAAAAGTATTTTAGCCAAAAATGTGAGCAATTCCAGCCTTAAATAGGGTATAATAGAGACAATGAGTATAAAAAGGCCTTCTGACATAAAAATCGGTTATACGCGCAAAGAATTTGGCGCGATCTTTCAGCTCTATAGCCAGCATGTTTATAAGGGCTTGTTTAAAGACTTTTCTTTTACGGAAATAAAAGGGCAGTATTTTATTTCGTTTCGTGAAGAAGCGGGCGCAACGCCGCTGATTACGATTGAAAAGCGGAAACTAGGCCCTGATCGGGTGTTGTTTGTGGCAACATCGCCCGCAGGTAATAAAGGCGCTTTAAACGAGATTGCGCGTAGCGAAAAAATTGACGCTTTTATCCGCCAGCTTAAGGGTAAAATCGAAATCTTAGCCTCTGCGAAGTCCAATAAAGGATCGCAGTCTGGCTCTCGATCTTCTTAAAGCTCAGCAATCAAGATGGCCATTGAGATGTAAATGACGGCCTGAAGCGCACCGATGGCGATGTTTCTATCATCTAAAATCTCACGCATTGTAATGATCTTAAACAGGATAATACGCTCAGCGATGTAGGAGATTATCTTTAAGACGATAATGGCACCAATCGAGGTGACAATCCACGGTAAGAAGACAGTCATAATGTCATTAAATTCGTAAACGACGATGTTAGCCGCCACACCAAGGGCAAAGGCAGTACCAATTTTACGACCTGCAAAAGACAGAGCAAAAGCGATGTTGCCGCTTTTTAATTCTTCCTGCATACGGTGCCCAGCATAGAATTTGCGGAATAAACGACGACGCGCATAAGTGATAGACGTTAGGATAACTTGTGAGATTGCGTAGGCAATCAGGATCGCCAGTAAGCCATTAAGATTGTCTTCTGTCACCCAAATCATAATAGAGCGCAGGATAATGGCGGCGGCCAAAACGTTACCTGTATCGGCAATCGCCACGGCCATGTTGCCTTTGGTGATTTCATCACGCAATGAAATATCAGGAAGTGATACTTTGTCAAAAATGTAACGCGTTAACGCCATGAGCATGATGCCTAAAAGGCCAAGTCCAGCAACATGAAAGGCAGCTTCTTTTACATTATCTGTAAAGTCACCATAGATCGTACCACT
>JALZUF010000132.1 GCA_023301785.1 Alphaproteobacteria bacterium
ACACATGAACACAGTAGACGTACACACCGCCCATAAATGGCTAATGAACAAAGATGCCATTATGATTGATGTTCGTGAAAACGATGAATATCAAGAATGGCGTATTGATGGTGTCTATCATAGTCCACTGTCCAATTTACCCTTATCAATTCAAGCCATAGATTTACCGAAAGATACAAAAATAATCTTTCAATGTTTAAAAGGCGGACGTAGTGCGCAAGCCATTGAATTTTTGCAAGAGAATATCTTAAAAGGGCATGAGCATGTTTATAATTTAGAGGGCGGTATTGCCGTATGGGAAAGCGAAGGCTTGCCCGTTATTAAGACCTCTTTTTAAGTATATAAACGTATAAAGAAACCTGCAGCTCAATTAAGAACTGCAGGCTCTGTGGTGGGGAAACTTTTTTAATTTTTCACGAGAAGCTGTCTTGGCTATTTGATTTTTACCTATCTATATCCAACATGCTTGAGACTAAAATCTGAGGTAGTCTGTTCAGGCGATTCATTGCTGTTGGCAGGCCCTAATCCAGCAATTTTTCTTGAAAGGTCAATTCTTTTTTGCCTTCTCTGTTCTGACGTTCCAAACTCCTCTTGAACCGCGGTGTGCATTAAATCAGTTAATGCTAACCTCAAAGGCTCACTACTTCCATTCGTACAAGATTTTACCATCGCCTTTATTACTTTGTCATAATCCCCAATGAAGACACCCTTTTTATTATGTTTAAAATCAAAAATTTCTTCGGGTGATGGAAATGAAAAATATTTTCCAGTATCTTCATAAAGAGTTTCTCTAACACCGGGTGGTAGACCATTTTGTATAATACCATCCATAACTGTTCTAAGAGGTGCAACTATGGCATCAACATTATTATGCATATGCATTAAAACACCTTGTTTTTGGTGATAGCTTACGCGCTGCTCTTCATAAACGGTGCCACGATCAATAACATTTTCATCCTTGGAATGTTGTTCAATTCCATGAACTGTATATGTTGTGACTTCTTCACCCGCCGAGGCAGCCTGAAACACAGGTAGTAAGCCTCTGAATTGAGGAAGCATCCCAGGATGAACATTTAATAAAAATCCTCGCCCTGGACCAGGCAAATTTTTTGGGCCTCTATGCGCATCAATAATATCTTGATGGAAAATTTGTAAACAACGTATAGACACACCAGCGATAATATTTTTATCATTTTTAACGTAAGCAACATGCTCTGGAGAATTAACATCTTTCAAAGTTACTGACCTTGCACCTTGGTATCCATAGAAAATTTCTAATTGCTCTGGTGTGTAGCAAATCCCTTCTTTAGGGTCCCCATTTGAAGCAGTTATGATTTTATATTTTGGATCATTCAAGCAATCACGCATTACATTTTGAAATAAATCTCTATCGAAGAATGCAAACTCTTGCATTTCTTCTGAATAAGCGTTTGGGTTTTCAAATGTTGGAACATCAGGAAAAACCATGATGGGTTCTACCCCTTGCTTTACAAAATAAGGGACAAGTTCGTTCAATGCCTGTAGTGACGTAAAGTCACTTCCTGCATAGATCAATACTTTTTTTCTATCACCCATAGTCATTATTATTTTGGTACTTTCGCAACCATTGTCCAAGCAATATTAAACAAGTTTTTAAAACCATCAGCAAAGTCTGGATGCTTTAAAACTAACACTCTTGAGTTATCACCATCAAAGTTCATAAAAGCAATTTTATCTGCGTATGCATAAAATGATTTTTCATTAAACATATCTTCAGGTACCCAACGATATTCTGCGAATGATTCAGAGATGAAATTCTTATCACCTTCTTTAACTGTAATTTTGGCCTTAAAACCATTTTGCAACTTTGCCATTCTTGCCGCATGAGCATGATACTTTTCTGATCCAGCAAGCATAATCCAGTTATCTGGCTTGGCATTAAATAGGCAAAACTCGCCGCCTACTCCTTTTGCTTCTTGGTAGATGTCATCTAAAAATTCATTAAATTGAGTCTGACCATCGTAAATTGTAATTTCTTCACGTGACCACATCACGCCATCATTATCGGTAAAAGCAATGCCTTCACGTTCATAGAAATTCTGAATGTCTGTATTGCGTGAAACAGAAACGTCGCTCTGTCCGCTTTCAATCTTTGATAGGGTGTTGGCCGCGATGCCTAAATGATCGGCGACATGCCCTTGGCTAACATCGAGCATAGCCCTTGCTGCGCGCATTTGCGTTGGTGTAATCATGTAAATTCCCCACGAATTTTTATAGTTTACATTTTAAGTCTGTATATAATCTTCTTTTTATATATATGAAAAATAGTCTTTGCAAGGACATTTTTCATATTTTACGAAACACTATATACAAGGGTTGTTTTTCATAAATATATGGTCTTCATATGCCTGTTTTTACAATATGTAAAGCATTATTTTACAGTTATGTAAAAATTTAACTAAATTTGAATATTAAAAGCGTGTTTCAACGTTCATTTCGGGATATACTTAAGGATAGATACAAAATTTCTCTTATCAACAATCATAAAGAACATTCATGCGTTTCAATATTACATTCCTTTTAATAACACTCTATATGGGCCTCACACTAAGCTTTCCTGCCTCTGCACAAGATGCGGCTAAGGATATTATTGAGGCGGAAGTTATTGAGGATGTCTTTAGCAATAATGACGCCCCAGCCGTCCCTGAGAAGGCTGAACCAGTCAAAACAACCAAAGAGACGATGGATATGCCGCGTGTGACATCAACCAGCGCAGACGATAGTGTTGCGCCCGCCCCTGAATTCCCTATCTTACGCTTAACACAAGACAAATCAGAGATGATTACATTGAAGCAAGAAGCCGCCAGCGTTGTTGTCGGTAACCCAAATCACATTAGTGTCTTATTAGACACGCCAAATACGCTGGTTATTGTACCGCGTGCCGCTGGTGCTAGTCACTTTTCTGTGACGGGTAAGGATGGCTCTATTATTATGCAACGCCACGTTATTGTCGGTGC
>JALZUF010000133.1 GCA_023301785.1 Alphaproteobacteria bacterium
GAGTAAAGTTTAAACAAGATACCTGCAACTCACTGGGCGAGTGTTTTAATAGTTTTCAACAGGTAGTTTTGAAGTTATTCACAGAGTTATAAACATAATCCGTGTTTTTACAGGGTGTTATTTTTAATTTTGGAGACCCATTGGGGGGCATTCCAATCATCATTAACGCCAGTTATGGTTTCAAATATGGCAAATGAAGGTGTCATAACGAACGTTTCAGGCAACTTGATAGTGTTAAACATATCTTGTGAAATATGTTTGTCTTGATCGAATCCAATGATTAAATTTTTGTGATCTTTCATTTTATATTTTTTCAAGAATTTTTGAACATCGCCAGATTTATTATTAACCGCAAAAGCCAAAACGGAAATATCTGGGTTATCTTTTGCAAATTTAATAATTTCTGGAATTTCCTCGACACATGGGGGGCACCACGTTGCCCAAAAATGAATGATTACAATATTGTTTGCGAAATCTTGCGTTGAAATACTTTTTCCTTCTAAGTTTTCAAATTGAAAATGGTCTATTTTTGTAAATTGTTGCTGGCCTTTTAAAGGGCTATCATTATTAGAGACTTGCGTGATTAAAAACCCTACAAGCAAAATAAGAGCTAAAATTAAAACGTTATATTTCATTATGGCTTTGCCTTTTTATGCAAGTAGCGAATACTCCTATAAAAAGAAGCTCCAAAATGCAAAATACAGATATGCCTAAGGCAACGCCTGTGATGAAGCCATAGGAATGCAAGCCAACATTTAGTAAATTCACGCCAAACCAAGCGATTACAACCACGATTGATAATAGTGCTGCGCCTATCATAAAGCCAATTTCATTCATGTGACCGCTAATTTTATTGTGTAGAATCCAAATGAGCCACAGCACAATAAGTAACGCACCATTTTCCTTAGGGTCCCACCCCCAAAAACGTCCCCACGATTGATCTGCCCAAATTCCCCCTAAAATTGTACCGATTATAGTGAATAGAAGGGATATAATGGAAAGCGTAATAGAAGCTTGGTAAAGCCAATTAAGTTCAACACTATTTTGCTTTTTTAAGGATTTTTTGAAGAGATAATAATGAGCGATAAAAGCGGTTATAAAGCAAACTCCATATCCTATCGTGATACAAATGACGTGCGTGAGTAACCAGAAGTTAGTGTTTAAAACCGCGACAAGGGTTCCCATTGTATCTTCACTTGCAAAGCTTTTTGCTGTTACCAAGAAAAGACTTCCCGCAATGCTCCCCAATAGAATCCCCGTCTCACTTTTTTTCTTTTTTTCGATAAATAAAAACCCTAAGACAGCGATGGCGCTTACAAAAATAATAGACTCATAGAGCGTTCCAACAGGGGGCCTTGAAAGAATATAAACCCTAAGCGCGATATCGAATATGTTCGCAATAAGCCCTAGAGTAAGAAGCCCCCATGAAATTTTATAAAAGATAGGTTTATTGACTATCTGCTTGGCCGTAATGAATACGAAGCTAAGAAAAAATAAGATCGTCGCGATATTAAGCAAATTTAATTGGTTGTAAAAATATTCAGTTTTTAATCTAGGTGTGAGTGTACTCTCTTGCAGTTCTTCAACATATTTATTCAAATTTAATTGGTCATTCTCGCGATAAGCAAGCGCAATTCCGCTCCATTTTTGTAAGCTTAAGTTGTTTTCATCATTTGCATCTTTATTTAGTAAGGCATTCCAAGGCGATACAAATTTTTCTACGGAGTTTGTTGGAATTATACGAAGGAAATTATTATTCTGACCACCCGCTTCAATAATTTTTAACGCAGAAAATTTATTTTTTCCTCGCAGTTGAAAATAGTTCTGCTGTGGTGCACCATTTATATTAAGGGGGAGTAATCCAGTAAGTGACCTAAGTAACTCGGCATATTGAATGGCATTTTCGTATAGCCTAACAAGGGCCTTATCATCTGTTGTCCATTTATTTGAATTGGTTTTTAATAAGTTGTCTATGTTCTCCTTATTTTGCTCTAATAAATCTGTTATTTCAGCATAGGAATATTCTTTCCTCATGCCTTTTAGTCCCAATTTTTCTGGGTTTACAATCTTAAAAACAGGAAGCAATGCACCGCTTTCTGGTTGAAAAATTGTTAAGGCAAGCCACTGGTTGGCATCCATACCGGCGACATGACTATGACCGTGTATTTTTTTTAATAGAACATTTGAAAAACTATCAATGGGCTGTACGCGCCCATCGTATAAAATAGGTAGCGTACTCCATTTTCCAAGTTCAAGAGAATCGTTGGCATATCCCTTCGCGGGTAAAATACAAAACAAGGCGATTAGTAAAATTATTCTAACGAACATTTATCTATCCTTGCTTTTTAAATGAATGATAATATGTGTCAGTAATCCTAAGAAAATGATGAGCGTAGAAATGTAAGGAAAATAGCGTCCTTCATTTTTAACCACATTCAGAACGGTGATTTCATTCTCGCCTGTTTGATCGAATGAAGATTGATAAAAGCTATACCCTCTGTAACGCAATGGTTTGTTCATACTAATGGTGGCGGGCCATACGTTTTTATTATCAAGAACAATAATCTCAGATTTATATTCACGTGCTTTGCGTGTGCCTGAATAATCAATTTTTTGGAAATCTTTAAGGCCAATCGCAAAGGGGAGTTCTGTTTTTTGTCGATCTAAAGATATTTCAACAGAGCCTTTGGGTGTTTTAAAAATTGGATTTTTTTGAATGTCCTCCATGATGATGTAGACGCCGTCATGATCAGGATTTTTTTGATCGGCCACACGTATAGTTAAACCAGAAAAATTAGCTTCTTTTTGTATTTCGGACTTTACACCATATAACATCATGTTTTGGGCTAAGCCCTGAAGGTTTTCGTAAGTTCCGTCTGGTGCTTTTGCGGCGCAGTTGTCACATTTTTGTATGATCTTAATTTCTAACGCGTCGTAATTAATTTGATCTCTTACCTGTAAGTTATCAAAGGAAACCGTCTTTATCGTTTCACCATCTGTTTTAAAATAAAGCGTACGATTATAATAATCTGAGTATGTACTTATATTTCGTCCTTCTGGAATGATCATAAAGCCTTCTTTATTGGAGAGAGCTGTAACAATTCCCCCCAGTAAAAGTGTAAGAACACCAAGGTGCGTTAAAATAATTCCTGTTTTTTTCAATGACCAAGGGCTGTAAAAAACAAATTTGATGAGCAGTGAGACAAATAAAATGCCTATGGTTGCTAGGCCGCCAGGCGTTGGCACTGGGCCAATCCATAGAACGATAGAGCTAAAATACTTCTCCACCGCATCATAAAGACCTATATCTTTTTGAGAAATCGTGCCCATGACGGTTAAAAACATTAACCATGGCAACAAGTAAAACAAGATGTGCGGTTTGGCAAAAAACAGGCCAATGCGATTGGTCTTTGCCCATATCTTGCCCCATATTTCGGAAGTAAAATTCATAAGGCCGTTTTTAAGCTGAAAACCCTATAAATTCAAGCTGATTTGCGGATGGATAGCTTTAAAATACCATAAGCTGTCGCCGCAGAGAGTAGTGATCCAATTAAGATACTAAGTCGGACTTGCGACAAAACAGCATCATCTTCGAAAGCCAAGGTTCCAATAAATAAACTCATCGTAAAGCCGATACCTGCCAAAGCAGAGAGGCCATATATGTGAAGCCAATTTAAAGTTTTAGGCAAACTGCACAGCCCTGTTTTTACACCGATCCAGACAAGCGCAAAGATTCCAAGCTGCTTTCCTAATATCAAACCAAGAATGATCCCTAAAGGTATTGCTTCCATTAACAATGCTGGTGAAAAGCCTTTTAGGCTGACCCCTGCGTTGGCAAAGGCGAAAATGGGCATAATCATTAAGAACACCCATGGGTGCAAAGACTTCACCAAGCGTCTTGAAGGGCATCTTTCATCGTCGTCCATTGGAATACACATTGCCAAGAAAACACCAGCCAACGTTGCGTGAACTCCAGACTTTAAAACACAAACCCAAATAAAGAGGCCAATGAGGGCATAAGGTGTAATGCGCTTTATTCCACACAAGTTAAACCCGACAGCCACGAGCAAGCCTAAGCCGCTTAGCGCTAATGATAAAAATGATAGGCCATCTGTATAAAAAAGTGCGATTACAATAATGGCACCTAAGTCATCAATAATGGCGAGTGAGAGCAGGAGTATTTTAAGCTCTTTGGGTAGTTTATTACCTACAATGGCAAGAATACCCAAGGCAAAGGCAATATCCGTTGCCATTGGGATGGCCCAACCTTGCATACCATAATCATCGCCAATATTAAGAGAAACATAAATCATGGCAGGTACGATCATGCCGCCAACAGCAGCGATAATAGGCAAAGACGCTTGCTTCACGCTAGATAGGTGCCCCATTAGGATTTCTTGTTTGATTTCTAAGCCAACAAGGAAAAAGAAAATCGCCATTAGACCGTCATTAATCCAAAGTAGAAGGGGTTTGTTAATGCCATAGGACCCAAGCTCTATGCTGAAAGGTGTGGCCAATAGGGCGTCGTAAAATGGCGAAAGTGGGGAGTTATTTACAATCATCGCAATAAGAGCGACGGCTATAAGCAGAATGCCACTAAACTTATCACCATTATCGTTTTCAGATGCGCCAGCCATGTTAGGTCCTTTATTCGTCGTTCTCGTTGAAGATATTTCTATAGATCAAAATATTATGAAGCAAAGCATAAAAATTCTCAATACAAAGACGGCTCGTTGTTTCATAACTTGTATGATACTCCGTTGTTGGAATTTGTATCGTTGCACCAGACCACTTTCCATCTGAATTTTGAATAATACGCCCTAATTCTGTTGACCCTAAGCCAGAGGTATCCGTACCAAGGGCCGTTAAATAATCATCTTTAAATTGGTATGGGATAAGAGTTTCAATACACCTGTTCATAATGGTCTGAGTAAGATCAGCATTGAAAATTGCACTTTTATCACGATTTCTAAGGACGATAACTGCCCCTTCAACGGGCGCTACTTCGCGGTAGGGGCTGGTGTCTAATATAAGTAAGTTTTTCGTAACAATTTTATTTGCTCGCAGCCAATCCGTTATGAATGTCCAACTTTTACCAATTTCCTCTTCGCACGTTAATAGCGCTCGTCCCTGAAAACCATTTTGAAAGAGGCAGTAGATGATGCCTAGTGAGACAACATTATCGATCTGTCCTTTTAAATAAGTTCCGTCGGAATGTGCCGTTCTGGCGTAAGCGATTGGCGTGTTTACAGACATATTGTCCATGCCATGAATATTGAAACTGCAATTATCATTAATAATGGCAGGGCCTTGTGTTGAAATCTTACCGTGACCTATTGTTTTTCCTGTTTCTGACTCATAGGCGTAAACATCTTCACCATCAAATCGCTCTCCAATCGCATTCAACATATTGCGGCTTGGGGTCGCATCTTCGTTATATTTGTTTTCTTTAATATACTCTGCCGCATAGCCATAGTGCCCATCACCCATACTTATCAGGCCGTGGCGGTCTATGTGGGCAGAAATAATGGTATTGTTTGGTTTTGCGACCGAGACTTCAATTAACCCATTGTGTTTTGTAACAACAAGTCCGAGTTTTTCAAAATCTTCAATTAGAAATTTGATGAAATGTTGCTCATGTCCCACCACGGATGGGATGGCGAGATATTCTATCGTTTTGGCAACTACGGTATCGTAAGGCATGAAGCTCTCTTTTATCTTAAAGCAAACAGATATTTTCATGCATAGGATGAAAATGAAAGGATTTTCAATAGTTTTGCCACATATAACAAAAATATTGCAAATGTATGCGGAATTCCCTAAAACTCTTCACGGAAGATCGGCGCGGGCGAAATCTCGTTGGACTTGGTCAGGTCTGAGAAGAAGCAGCCACAGATGAATTTTTTCGGGTCGCTGTCCGGTCTTCCACTTTATTAAAGGTTTAACCCGCCTAAAGTTGGTTAAGACTCTCCTAAAAATCTTGTTGTTACTTGCGCCTTGTGAAGAATCTCGTTAAATCTAGGGTATGTCTAAAGTAAAAGAAGTTAAGCAAGAACCTTACCGCGTTCTCGCGCGTAAATACCGTCCTCAAAATTTTGATGATCTTATTGGTCAAGATGCGCTGGTGCGTACGCTTAAAAATGCGATTGAGTCAGGGCGTATCGCTCATGCTTTTATGCTGACAGGTATACGCGGCGTTGGTAAGACAACAACGGCACGCATTATAGCAAAGGCTCTTAATTATACAGGAGCAGATGGTCAGGCGGGGCCAACAACAGGTGATACATCCGATTGTGAAACTTGTAAGGCTATATCAGAGGATCGCCACCCAGATGTGATGGAGATGGATGCCGCCAGCCGAACAGGTATTGATGACATACGAGAAATTTTAGATGGTGTACGTTATGCACCAACGTCGGCACGCTATAAAATATACATCATAGATGAGGTGCATATGCTTTCCAAAGCGGCTTTTAATGCGCTGTTAAAAACATTGGAAGAGCCGCCTGAGCACGTAAAATTTATCTTTGCGACAACTGAAATTCGTAAAGTACCAATTACAGTTTTATCAAGGTGTCAGCGTTTCGATTTGCGCCGTATAGATATGGATGTCTTATCAGACTATTACGGTAAAATATCAGGTCTTGAGAATACAAAGACACATGAAGAAGCGCTGAATTTAATCGCACGCGCTGCGGACGGCTCTGTACGTGACGGACTAAGCTTGTTAGATCAAGCGATAGCGTTGGGTGATGGTGAGGTTACAAGTGAGCAAGTGAAAAATATGCTTGGCTTGGCTGATCAGGCTATGATCTTGGATGTGTTAGAGAATGTTTTGGGCGGTAAAACAAA
>JALZUF010000134.1 GCA_023301785.1 Alphaproteobacteria bacterium
CAGGATTAGCATTTAAAACCGTCATTATCTGCGATGTATTTAATCCGTGAGCATGAATATAATCATTACCTGAACCAGAGGTAATTGTATCAATCCCAGCACCGCCATTTAGGTAGTTTTCTCCATCACCACCATCAATAATATCTGCACCATCTTCCCCAACGATTAGGTCATCACCAGCACCGCCGCGTAATATATCATCCCCACTATGACCATTGATTAAGTCATCGCCGGCATCACCGCTAATAATATCATTTCCAGTATTTCCAAACAGACGGTCATTGTCATCTCCGCCATTGATTTGATCATCATCAGCGCCGCCATAGATCAAATCATTACCTGCGCCGCCATCCAACGTATCCGCGCCCGCACCACCAATAAGCGTATCAACGCCATCGTCGCCGAAAGCAATATCATTTCCAGCACCACCATTTAATAAATCATCACCATCGCCACCCGTCATCAGGTCATTGCCTGCATTACCGTTTAGCTTATCGTTACCTTCATTACCGTGGAGCTCATCATTACCATTATTACCGAACAGCCTATCATTACCTGTACCGCCATAAATTTCGTCATCACCATCTTGTCCCATAAGACGGTCATTATCCGCACCACCCGAAATCAAATCATTCCCTGCGCCCGCACGGATAAAATCATCACCAGCCCCACCAGCAATTTTATCATCTCCAGATCCTGTATGTGCATAGTCAGCACCAGCAAGCAAATCAAGCACTTCATCTGAGGTGTTTGTTATGTTTCTATAAAAATCAATGTTGGCAGTAAAGGTCGCTGTTGCGCCTGTTGTAAACTCTGATGAATCTGGTTGAAAATCTTGGTCAAATATATCTTCAGCCGCTGCGATATCTACAACAGATGTTTGACCGTTTGTTAGATTGTCACTTGAAAGATAATTACCTGTGTTCACGTAACGATCATTGATCTTTACGCTTTGTACCTCGATGGTACGTGGTGTTTCGGGACTGGCGTCTGTAAATCTGAATTCTATAGAAGATGGAAGTGCGCCACCATATGTGAAGCTTGTTGAGATTGATGTGCCATTTGATGAAATAGAATAAGTTGGCCCAAGCTGAGTGCCGTTTGCCCAAATTTCAAATTCAGGCATATCTGTTAGGTATGTCCCCAACAATTCTAAATCTAATGTATATGTAGGCATACTGCCTTTTTCCCTTCGTTATACTACTTATAAGATAGCAAGAATACATTTAGAAAGCGTTAATATCTTAAACATACGGCGGTGTGATGTGCACGCCAATATGAAAATATTTTAAGCTACATCAACAACTTAGGCAATATATTATTCGTTAACACTTACAATAGAAAATCATTTGAATGTACTTAATAATCCCACTCCCAAAATAGGCCTGCACCAGCTTGCGCATCTTGCCCCACTTCGCTCTCTAAAGTGATATTAGGCGTCACTTCAACCTCTAAATTGGCCGCGCCACTGTTTTCACCACTGCCCTTCTCAAACTCAAGGTAGACCTTATCTGTGAGATATTTACCTGCTCCAACCGTTGTTTCACCGTTTTCATCGCTATCAACGCGTAAATCATCCAATCCTGTCGCACTACGAATTTCGCCCAAAGGATCAAATCCTGACCCCTTACCCGAAAAACGACGTAATGTTTGCGTCAGCTGAATCGCCTGAAATGGACTAATTGAGGCCAAATCCCTACCAAAGAGAATACGCGCTAGCACCTCATCTTCTGGTAAAGTTGGATTTGAGGAAAAGCTTATCTTGGGATCTTGCACATTACCTTTGAAGTTCACCTGCGCTGTAATGTCGTCAACTTCGGTTTCGGCTACAATATTTAAGACAGGATTTGCAGGAATGCGACCTAAAAAATTAAGCTCTGCCGTCGTCAACTCAAAGCGTTTTCCAAATTCAGTATATCGCCCACGCTCCGCTTTAAGCACGCCGTCAAAATTGGGATCATCAAGATTTCCATCAATTTTTAGACGCCCACCAAATTCAGCATCTAGTCCCCACCCACGCACAAATATTTTATTATTTGCTATAAAATCTATCGCAACTTTTATTTTTGATAGAATGCTTTTGGCTTTATCTTCTCCCTCCACTTCAACAATATTCAACTCTGGAATATTGCTCACAAGCTTTTCAGGTATTGTGACATCAATATAATTAGGGCGAACCGATCCTGTTAGATTATATAAATCCTTGGATCCGCTGAATTTTAAATCTCCGTTGAATGTTCCATCCGCAAGGTCTCCATCCAATAGATGAAAATCTTTCACATCAAGGCTCATATCAACGTTTTGCGGTACAAAGTTATTGATACCCATTGAACCAGAAGCAGCAAGAGAACCATTTTTATCATCTTTCGCTGTCAAGCTTTGTAAGACAACACGGTCATTTTGTAAAAGCGTGGTTGCCTTCAGGTCTAATAAATTCAATCCCGTCGTGTCATCCGAAAAAGCGCTCTGTGATAAGTTTGCAACTCCAGTGATACGAGGCTCAGCAATACTCCCTTGGATATCAAAGTTTGATTCCAACAGGCCAGAAAATTCCAAATTAGGTGGTAAAAATATTTTGCTCAATTTAGAAACTTCCAAATTAAAAGTGGCTTTACCATTCAAACTTTGCGTTGTCGGCAAATCAAATTGAAATGGATAAAGTGCAATGGTCATTGGCACGTTTACATTTGCATTAAGCGCCTTAACACCCTCACCACTTCCTTTAAGATTTACCGTGGCCTGATTATTTTGATAGCCACCTTGCATATCAATTTTAATTTGAGGGAGTTTCTTACCAACAGAAAACGCACTTAAATCAACATCCGTTGTAATAACAGGATTTGCCATCGCCCCTTTAATCTTCACATCACCATTAAGTGATGTCCTATTAACACCCTCAGGCAAACCACCAACAAGCTCTTTCAGTTTGATTGCTTTTCCCTGAATGGTCATATCAATAGTCTCTTGGTTCACCTTGCCGTTTAGCACAATATTCTGACCATTAAGCTTCACATTTGTTTTGATATTTTGCGCTGATGGCTTTGGGGTTTTAAGGTCAATGATATCCGCAGTTCCATCAAACGAAAATGGCATCGTTAAATTTCCGCGCCCTTTAGTTTGTAACGCGTATACTCCACCATCCTTACCCTTTAAACTTCCAGACATTTGCTTAAGCTCAACACCACCCGTTTTCAAGCCATCAATCACCCAATCTGCTTTTGTCGGAAATATATTTTCAATCGTTGGAAACAAGGCAGAAGCCTTAACACTTTTAACCGTTAAATCCTGATACTTCACACTTTGAGCCGCAATATTTACATCTGCTTGTTGCTTACCCGTATTCGCTGATAATTTAACAACAGCATTACCCTTGCCGCCAACATCCAGTTGAAGCAAGTCACGATAACGAGAAAATTTTTCTACAGTCGCCGATACTTCTCCTGTCGCAACAGATGTCTCTAGATCAACATCGATTGCACCTTTCAATGAAACATCAGGTGCCGTTCCCTGAATTTTACTGACCTTAATAATAGAACCTGACTTTTCAATGAGCGTTTTTAATTCAACAGGGATTTCCTGATAAGAAGACTTCACAGAAACCTCAACAGGGTTAATCGTATCACGGGCGAGTAAACTATATTTAGACTGCCCCTCAAATATAACATCACTTAAGCCACGCTCGTTAAGAATGGACATTGAAACTTTACCGTTGGCACTTATATTAAGAGCGTCCTGCTGACCGCCTAATACGATTTCGGCATTTGCACGCCCTTGCATATCTTTATGAATTTTATCTAAGCTATCACTGCTTATAGAGGTTGTAAAATTAACGTCACCCGCTTCACGCAAAACCGCCCGCCCTTTTGTAAGCACATTGTAGGCGTCTGAATTTATTTCAAATGCTTGCAAATCTAATATCGATTTATCACTATCAAAACTTGCCTTTATTTCGGCCTTACCAGGCAATAGTGCAATAGTGCTAACACTTAAAACATCTGGCTGGAAACTAAGGTCGATATTCACCATATTACTCGCAATATCTAAGCCACCAGATAATAAAGGCGACAGCAATATAGGTTGCCCCGCAACAGCCTCTTTAATCTCAAGCTTCTTAATGGCAACTTTTGTTATCTCTAATTTGTTAAAATAAACATCAGGCAATGAAATTGCGTCCAAATAGAAAGCTTTTGGTGGCTCTTTCGTTGG
>JALZUF010000135.1 GCA_023301785.1 Alphaproteobacteria bacterium
TCGCGAGATTCAGATTTCGCAAACTTACTTTTGTAAGGTTTTTTATTTGCTGATCTGTCATCATCACGAGATTCAGAATTAGAGAATTTTTTCTTAAATGGTTTTTTACCACCTCTGTCGGATTCACTATCTCTTTTTTTGTTTTTATCGCCATAAAGGGCTGCGCGCTTATTAGGTTTTCTGTATTTATCAGAACCTCTTTTACCGCCACCACCAGAACGACTACGTGGTTTTCTATTTCCACCACGGCCACCACCAGCAAAATGATCAGGTACAGCATCTGGATCTAATAACATTTCAATAGCGTGCCACTTACGACCTTCTCTAGGGGAGACAAAACTTAATGCTTCACCCTTTGCGCCTGCACGTGCGGTACGTCCAATACGGTGAATAAAGTCTTCGGGTACTTGCGGAAGATCATAATTCACAACGTGTCTTACGTGTGGAATATCCAAGCCACGGGCAACAACGTCTGTGGCAACAAGGATACGGAATTTGTTATCACGGAACTGACCAATAACACGCTCGCGTCGTGTTTGTTTCAAGTCACCATGAATGGCTTGCGCTTCAAAGCCGTCGCCTTTAAGGCGTTTCGCCATACGCTCTGTACCAAATTTTGTTTTTACAAACATGATAACGGAACCTTCACGTGTCCCTAATTGACGCTTCAGTTCGTCATATTTTTTATCATCATCAATCTTGATAACTTCTTGTGAAATGTTTTTCGAAGGCTCAATCGTTGAGCCAACGGCAACACGTTCAGGCTTCGTAAGATACTTCTTGGACATATTCATGATTTCATCAGGAAGTGTCGCAGAGAACATAAGTGTTTGACGCTCTTCTGGAAGATACTTAAAAATACGATCAAGCTGAACACTGAAACCCATATCTAACATACGGTCTGTTTCATCAAGAATAAGAAAATCTGTTAAATCAATTTCAAGGCTACCGCGTTCTAAGTGATCGTTAATACGACCTGGCGTTCCAACGATTAAGCGTGGACGCTTGTCTAATTGTTGCATCTGTTTGCGGTACGGTTCACCACCAATGATAAAGGCTGTTTTAATATTTGATTTTGGCCCAAGCATATCTTTCATGATTTCCATGACCTGCTTACCAAGCTCACGCGTTGGTGTAAGAACAAGTGCTGTGCTTGTTTCGCTTTCCATCAAATGTTGAATAGCAGGAATAGCATAGGCGGCTGTTTTACCAGTACCCGTTTGGGCAGAGCCCATGATGTCGTGACCTTTAAGGGCCAGCGGAATTGATTGTGCCTGAATCGGGGTAGGGGTTGTGTAACCCATTTTCGTTAATGCATTAGCCAACGCAGGCTTTAGGCCGAAGCCTTCAAAAGTATCCATGATTTTATCTTTCTGTTTGTTTTAAGTTCTTAAACGTTCGATGAATGGTTTTTACAAACGGAACTTTTCAGCAAAAAGGGTGTGGAAGGTGATACTTCTCATTCTTTTCACAAGAGAGCCTTTTTAAATCGTTTCCAATACCTACGATCGCTCGCTAAAAGCTCTATTAAAAAATGAGCATGCTTCAAACTTGTGGAAAACTATAGGATAACTTTATGAAATGCAAGGAAAAAGCGACATCTAGGCAGTTTGACGCTGCGAAGCGGCGCTTCCGGCTTCGCTTAGGAGGCGTTTCGCCGCAGCAAAAGATTCCTCTGTAACAACGTCACCGGCCAACATTCTTGATATTTCTTCAATACGCTCATCAACGGTAAGTGTGCGAACGGCAGATGTTGTTGTTTCACCTTCAACCTTCTTCGAGACGTGTAAATGCTGATCGCCGCGTGAGGCAACTTGGGGACTGTGCGTGATAACAAGAACTTGCGTCATGCCTGATAATTGCGCGATACGCTCACCAACGGCGGCGGCGGCGGCGCCACCAATACCTGTGTCCACCTCATCGAAAACAAGGGTAGGGGTTGTTTGGACTTTTTGTAGTACAACCTTAAGACCCAAAATCATACGCGCAAGCTCACCACCAGATGCCGTTTCGGCGATTGGGCTGAACGGTGTACCTGGGTTCATACGGGCAACAAAAGTGACTTCGTTAAGCCCCAGTTCTGTCCATGTTGCATTTGGATTCTCAATAACTTGTACTTGTAATTCTGCGCGCTCTAATTTCAACGGACTAAACTCTGCAGTGATTGATTTGGATAAAGCTTCTGCGGCAACAAGGCGCTTTTCTGTAAGGATGTGCGCGTGCTTTAAATAGTCTGATTTGGATTGCTGTAAGGCAGATTGTATATCGGACATACGTTGACGACGATTAATAATACGTTGCCTTTTATCAGCAATCTCTGAGTAGAATTCATATAAATTTTCAAAGGGTATTTTATGTTCTGTTGAAATCTTATTCATGATGTCGATAATTTGTCGGCATCGTTTGAGTGGCGCTGTATCAATCTCATACTCTGGCGTAAGGCGTCCCATTTCGGCCACGGCATCACGCGCATTTTTTAGGGATGCTGATAAATAGTCTTTTAAGTCTGCAACCTTTTCTTCATCAAGGTTGTTTTGCTTTTCCATCGTTTGGTTGGCAATAGACAGCGATCCAACAACGCCATTGGCAGAAATAAGACGCGCTAAAATTGCCTGGAATGCTTCGGATGTTTCTTTGGCCGTCAGAAGCGTGGCATAGCGTTCTTTGATAGCTGACTCAAATCCTTCTTCCATACTAATTTCTTCAAATTGCTTATAAAGCGTATCGATCTCTCGTGCTTTTTTCTTATGCTGTGATTGGAAGGTGTGCTCTTCGTCCAGTTCGACTTCATATTTGCGAACATCGTGAAGTGCTTTTGAGACATTACCGAAGATTTCTTTAGGGAAATCACCAGATAAATCCAAAAGGTGTAGCTGATTTTCTGGGCTCAATAATGTTTGGTTGGCAAACTGTCCGTGGATCTCAATTAGGAAATGCCCAATTTCTTCCAATAGCTCACGATCAATAGGCTTCCCATTAACCTTAATTTCATCAGAACCATCCTGTTTCATAACGCGATAAACGCTGAAGCTAGTGCTTCCAGATTCGGATAATTTCTTTTCTTCTAGGAATTTAAGAACAGGGTGACCCGCAATCGGCTCAAACACCGCTTCAAAAACAGATTGTTCGTGTCCTTGGCGAATGGACTTGGGTGTAGATTTCTCTCCTAAAATCAATCCCATCGCACCAAGAAGTATAGATTTACCGGCACCTGTGTCACCAGTCAGGATCGTAAGGCCCTGCTGGAAATCGAGTTCCAGCTTATCGATAATGACAAATTGTTCAATTTTAATGCTTTTAATCATAGGGAGAAGATTTTCTACTTATATAAGGAATTTGAATTACACCTTAATAATATCATAGAAAGTTTACAAACACCTAATATCAAAGGTTATTTTCAAAATTTTTTAGCAAGTGAGGGGAAGGGAAAGCCGATTTT
>JALZUF010000136.1 GCA_023301785.1 Alphaproteobacteria bacterium
CAGCACTTAGATTAAAGATGCAGAGGTGATTCGTGCCTTCCAGATCCAGGAAGATGACGTCAGTAGGAGCTCTAAGATTGGAATTGACAAGTAACTGAGGTAACTTATGAAGTCTTGGAGTTAGCTTGTGCTTAACTGGAGATCGAAGAGTGACTGTGTTTAATGAAGCTTGCATGATGCTTAAGTAGACTCTATGAATGTTGATAGCAGACTGATCTTCTTCTAATAGCTCCTTGATACGTCTTCTTCCCCTCACAAATTTTCTGCCGTATTTGTCTTCTAACCAATACGACCTTCCATCCTCCCTGATGCTTTTGATGACAGCCGATTCTGTCCATTTGCTGGTGAGATAGTCCTGAGTCAGCACCTCTTCTCCCGGCGAAAATTCCCGCAAAACAATTGAATGTTGGCTTCTATTTTTACACCTTTGTTTGTGAAGGGCGTCTCTTTTGGCCATGCTTTGGGTTATTGGTTGTTCAATTGGTGGCAACATTGGAAGATTTTGTTTTTGTGTCCGGTTGAAGAAGATCTCAGATGGTGAAGTTCCATCTGACCGGGTCATATTCCTCCATGTTGCAATTGCTGATCTCATGTCTGCATCGTCTTCCTTACACCTGAGAATGATTGACTTCAGGTTTTTGACTGCTGCTTCAGCAAGGCCGTTTGATTCTGGGTTATACGGTGCAGACGTCTCGTGAACTACTGAGTTTTGTTTGCAAAAGTCAGCAAATTCTGAGCGAAACTGAGGGCCATTGTCCGATCTTATAGCTCGAGGAAAGCCGAATTCGTGAAATAGCTTGATCAAATGTTCTATGACTGCAGCTTGAGTCAGCTTCTTCAGTTCTATTAGCCATGCATACCCCGAGTATCGGCAGACGACAGCTAGCCACTTTTTTCCGAGTGCGTCAAGTATGTCAATGCCAATGTTTGCCATTGGCTCCTTTGCTGACGAAGGTGAATTGCCGACGACGACCTGTCTAGGCAGAGAAGAGGCGAATTTTTGACATATCTTGCAGGTGGATACAAAAGTGCGTATACAATTCTTCATGCCTGGCCAGTAGTAGAATTTTAAGGCTGTTGCATACGTCTTTTGCATTCCTGAATGAGCTCGATGCAGCTCTCTCAGTACTGCCTTCTGACTGGGTTGAGGAATGATCAACCTTGTGCTGTCTAGCACCAACATATTGACATCTTCGATTGGCCTAATTGAAATTCGATGAAGTAGTGTCTTGTATTGGGATGAAGCTAAAGATGAGACGCCTGATTCGACTGCTCTAATTATGTTCTCATATTCTTCCTCTTTTGCACCTTCTTTGATTTCGTTCCAGGCAGATTGAACACTGACGTAATTGCAGGAGACCGTGTATTCGTCTTCGTTTGTCTCAAACAAAGGACTCCTGGATAGGGCGTCTGCAATGTAGTGGGTCTTGCCTGGGACCCATTTGACTATAGGGCTATAGTCCATGATTTTTTCTCGCATCCTCATCAGCCTGGGGTTCTCCAGATCACAAATGCTCTTGCTAAATGTGCCGATGAGTGGTTTGTGGTCAGTCCATACCTCAAAAGTCGGAAGTCCTCTGAGATAGTAGCTGCACTTCTGGATTCCCCATTGAATAGCCATGCATTCCAGTTCTATGGTGGCATACCGTCCTTGTGTTGGAGTCAGTGATGCCGATCCGCATTGAATTAGGGACCATTTTTCCTGAGGAAGTGGCTGCAGTAGGGCGAATCCTATGCCGAATAGTCTCGAAGCGTCTGTCATGATGATAGAATCGAGGTTGGGGTTGAATGGCTTAACGGTAGTCGTTGTGGTGAGCAATACCTTGATTCTCTCGAATTCTTCCTGCATATCCTCGGTCCATGTCCATGCAGTGCCCTTCTTGAGCAAGGGTCTGATAGCTGCTGTCATGTGAGCCAAGTCGGGTACGAAGGCTGTCAGCTGATTAGCGAGTCCAAGAAAGGATCTGAGCTGAGATACGTTGGTTGGAGTTGGGAATTCTGAAATGGCCTGATACTTTCTGTCATCTGGTCTGATGCCGTTTTGGCTGATTACATGCCCGGCGAAAGTTATCTCCTTTCCCATTTCCATCTTTTTCAGGGATATCGTAATGTTCATTTCTCTGCATCGTTTGAGAATAATTCTGGCTCTGTCTTGTAATTCTTCTAAGCTGCTGGCCCAGATTAATGTGTCATCTACGATCTTCCTGGCCCATGGTATGCCCGAGATGATGCTGTCTGAGTGGCAGCACCATTCATCTGAAGAGGCATTTAGTCCCATGGGTGCTCTGAGGTATCTGTATTTTCCTTGCTGCAGCAGGAAAGTGGTGAGGAATGAGCTCTCCTCAGAAAGGGCTAGTTGGAAATATCCATGGACCGCATCTAACTTTAGGAAGTGGACTGCGTCATGGGGTATTGCCTGGAGTATGTCCCTTGTTGACGGGAATGGATGGACTGGCCTTTCCACGAACTTGTTTAGATATGTAAAGTCCGTGACTAGTCTCACCCTTCCGTCCTGCTTCGGGACAAAGAATCCCGGACTGCACCATGGTGTAACTTCTTTCACTTCAACGATGACTCCTTTGCTTACAAGATCTGCGATTGCCTCGTTAGCTGGTTCTTCAAAACGCTTTGGCACTCTTCGTGCCGAAAATATTTTGAGTGGCTGGGCGTTGTCTTTCAGGTGGATGGTCATGGGGTGTGAAGTCTTCATTGGTACAGGGTTGAGTTCATCGCTTAGGAC
>JALZUF010000137.1 GCA_023301785.1 Alphaproteobacteria bacterium
AATATTTATAATTTTGTTATTGAACTGAATGCTCAGCTAAAAGAAAACAAAAAAACTATTAAACCTATACCGCTAGAGGATATTGATTTTTCTGCGATTCAAGATTTTGAAGATCAAATTGAAGTGGCGCCAGATAAATGGCATAATTTTTTAGACCTCCAAAGTGCGATTGAGATTTATACGCCACTTTTTGCTTTGTTATTGTCACGTGACGATTTTGAACGGGCGAGTAATTCATTACAGCTTGATGAAACAATCGCCATTTATGCGGCAACAATATTCAACCGTGGCGAGATTATGGGACTGGTTAATAATAAGCATCCTATGGTGCCATTATCAACTGTGGAAGCAGGTTTTAGGCTGATGTTACATGGTATTGATGCTGAAAATCTTTACGGATTTATTAAGTATGTCCGTGATAACCGTGAGTATTTAACTGACTTTTCACAAAAACGTAGTGCGGGTTGAGCCATAGCTTCAATTTTGTTAAACTACTCTCACAACAGCGTTTATTGAGTATCATTTATTCCCTTAAAATTATGAAAGTAAAAAGTGATGCTGCTTCTAAAATGTTTTTTTATGTCTTTAGGGATTGTTTTATCAATTGCGGGTAATTTGTTTGCCCTTTATAAAGTTTTAATTATTGCCATTGGATCTTATGGGTTGATTGCTGTCTTCAGTGCTAGTTTAGGTATATCTGTTTTAATTTTAACAATTATTATTTACGCGGCACTTAAAGATTAATTTTAAAGCTGCGTATTTTCATTCCAAATACGATCCCAAATTTTGGATAGCTGCCCCATACTTCTTGGGTTTTGGTGGCGTTGATTTTCGATAGCAATGATCTTGTCGTTTACTTTCTCTCCAACAATGAAGCCAAAGATATAATTTTCAGGCTCTAAACCCATGCGCAAATCGGTTATAACAACCTTATTGTCTTTTAGGTCAGTTTTATAAAAGCCTTTCGTAAACCAGTCGAGGCGCTGAACTGAATGTGCATTTTTAATTGGACTTAAAAGGGCTGGCTGAGTAGGGAAAGCTTCAAAATTTATTGTTTTATCCTTATCAAATATAGAAGCGTAGCCGACATTATATTGATTTTCTTCCATGACCACGACGCGCCACAAGAATGTATTAAAAGGTGTTGTTTGTACCAAAGTATTCTTTGCCTTGTAGGCATCTGGAATTTGTTTGTAGATGTAATTCTGCGCAGTTACGCCCCATAGTAAATACAGGGTGCTGACGACAAGCATGATATTGACGGCACGTGTCTTTTTCTTCATTAAAAACCAGATCAACGCAGCCATAAGCGGCAGTGTATAAAGGGGGTCAATGATAAAAATTGAGCCTACGCCAACGGGTGGTGTCGGCAGAGGCCATAATAATTGTGTGCCATAGATTGTAAGAGCATCTAAAAGCATATGCGTAAGCAGTCCTAAGAAAATTATTCCCCATAAATGAGGATCTTTAAAGCTGGTTTTAAACCATTTTAACTTTGAAAATAAGAAAGTGATAAATGGGGTCGCCAAAAATGCGAATAAAATAGAATGGCTGAAACCGCGATGCGCCGTCATAGATGTAACGGGATCAGATCCTATAAATGCCAATGTGTCTAAATCAGGAATAGTACCGCAAATCGCGCCGATTAAGACAGATTTACGACCATATTTTTTACCGCCGACAGCTGCCCCAACGGCGCCGCCCAAAACAATTTGTGTTAAGGAATCCATTTACTTTTGTTGCTCCACAAAGTCAGCATAATCAACAAGAACACCATATTGTGGATCTTCGATTAAATTAACCTCGACCATATCTTTTGCGTTCTTTAACAATAGCTGACAATCGGGACTTAGATGCACCAAGTGCAGTGTTTTGCCGTACTCTGTATATTTTAAGGCCAAGGCATCGATGGCTTCTAAGGCAGAATGATCCCAAACACGGGCGTGGCTAAAATCAATAACGATGTCATTTTCTTCATCATTTTTTGGATCAACACCATTTTTAAATCTTTGGATAGATCCAAAAAATAGGGGGCCATGAAGTTTGTAAACTTTGTTACCATCTTCTTCATTACTCCATACAGTAATCCAGAATTTGTTCGCTGATTTCCACGCATACACTAGGGCGGAAACAATAACACCAACGATCACGGCGATGGCCAGATCATAAGCAACTGTTACGCTGGTGACGAGAAAAATGACAAAAGCATCTTCCTTTGGAATTTTATGCAAGATACGTATTGATGCCCAAGCAAAGGTTGCAATCACAACCATAAACATAAGGCCCGTTAGCGCGGCCAATGGAATCATTTCAATCCATTTGGAAGCAAATAAGATAAAGATCAGTAAAGCGATTGCGGCGGTGATCCCTGATAGGCGACCACGGCCACCAGATTTAATATTGATCATAGATTGCCCGATCATCGCACAACCACCCATGGCGCTGAAAAAGCCACAAGTCGTGTTAGCCAAGCCTTGGCCGATACATTCTTGTGATGTACGTCCGCGCGTTTCGGTCATTTCATCAATCAGTGTTAGCGTTAGCAGGCTCTCAATGAGGCCAATCGCCGCCAATGTTACAGCGACAGGTAGAATGATAAACAATGTCTCCCATGTGAAAGGCACCATTGGAAGATGAAAAGCTGGTAATCCGCCAGAGATGCTGGCCATATCACCCACAGTCTTGGTGTCTAAATCCATACCAATCACAAGCAAACTGACAACGACGATAGAAACCAAGGAAGAGGGTAGGAGCATTCCGATCTTTGGAATTTTAGGAAAGGCCCAAATAATAAACATCGTAAGTAGTGTAAGGCCTAACATAAGGTTCATTGACGGCCCTGTGAGCCAGCCACCATTAAAGAGAACATCAATCGCACTGTGGCCACCTTCATGGCCAGCTGTGTCGTGAATAACCTCTGGTGCTGGTTTTTTAAACTGCGCTAATTGTGCTAAGAAAATTACGATAGCGAGGCCATTAACGAAGCCAAGCATTACCGAATGGGGCACGAGGCGAATAAATTTACCCATTTGGAAAACACCCGCCAGCATTTGGATAATACCTGTAAGGACGATGGTTGCGAATAAGTATTCAACACCGTATATGGCAACGATACCGACCATCGCCACGGCCATGGCACCCGTTGCACCTGAGATCATACCGCTTCGTCCCCCAAAGACAGATGTGATGAGGCCAACTATAAAAGCGGCATACAGACCAACAAGGGGGTCAACTTTGGCCACAAAAGCAAAAGCGATAGCTTCGGGAACCAATGCCAAAGCCACGGTTAGGCCAGAAAGCATGTCAGATTTAGGATCAGTCGTAAGATGGAATTTGCGTACAAGGCGTAACATAATGAAAAACTTCTTTAATTAGGGGGATATCGTAAGGATTTCCGATTTGTCAAAATCAGAACCTAGATATTACAGCATAAGAAGTCTAGTTGAAAGTATGTATAGTTGCCCTTATAGGCGTTTCTGAGCGTGTTACTGCGTTTCTATAGGGTTAAATCAAGGTTTGTATTGATTATATTGGCATCATGTAAGTCATCAACACTAAATCCTGTGAAATCAGAACCTCGGATAATTGCTGCTTGCTCCCAATCATCGCCTTCACCGTCTGAATTAATGAATAGATCAGTACGATCAGCATTTTTAAAGTTTAGAAGAACGAAATCGTTAATATCATCTGTTGCATCATCAAAACCAGTTAGAATATTTGTAATAACGAGAGCGTCCCTAAAAGATGTAAGATCAAAATCTCTTATTTGATCGACGTTGCCGTCTAAATCAGTAAAACCAAAATTGTTGAACAAGCCACCGCCGTATAATACGTCTGCACCTGCGCCACCAACAAAAGTACCGCCTTGAGCGCCGCTGCGGATTGTGTCGTTACCTGCGTCGCCATAAACAGTTATTGCGGATTCACCGCCGATGATTAGATCGTCGCCGTCACCACCGAGGATAGTACCACCGCCTATGCCACCATAAACTTTATCATTACCTGTGCCAGCATCAACAAAGCCTGAATCAGTTAGCGTAATTTTATCGTGACCTGCACCTGCGAACACTGTGTCATATCCTGTACCGCTATGGATTAAATCATTATAAGCGCTGCCGTGAATTTCATCATTTCCTTCTTCACCATAAAGTGTAGAACGTCCGCCCATGGCGAACAGTCTATCGTCACCTGCGCCGCCAAATAGCTGGTTTCTTCCGATATCTATGACTAAGTTGTCACCCGATCCACTTATGTAACCACCGCCTGCGATTAGGGTGTCATTACCATCGCCGCCATATAGGCGATTTTGTCCATATTCATCTTCAAGATAGTCATTTCCGTTTCCACCCATCAGGCTATCATTATCTAAGCCGCCATCAAGTATGTCGTCGCCATCGCCGCCCTGAAGGCCATCTCTGCCATCACCACCAAATAATTCGTCATTGCCGAGCATACCGTATAGGCGGTCATTACCATCGCCGCCGTCTAGATAATCGTTATCGTCACCGCCCTGAATGTTATCACGACCATTACCACCGTATATATTGTCAGCGCCTCTTAATCCTTCTAGTCGATCGTCGCCGTCACCGCCGTAAATAGTATCGTCACCATGATAGCCGAGAATACGATCACTTCCAGCTTCGCCATGAAGTAAATCATTTCCACGTCCGCCATGTATTAAGTCATTACCACCGCCAGCAAAAACGACATCATCGCCATCATCACTGAAAATGCGGTCGTTACTGATGATGGACATTGTAATAATATCTGCGCCGTCATCTGTATATAATTGTGTTGTTAATGCGCTGTGATTACCACTTACAGTGATAATATCTGCTTTATCAGAACCATTAAGCCTAATAAGATCGGGAGCATTATTATTTTCCACGTCTAAGACAATTTGGTTGTTGTAACGGGCAAGAGTGAATTGATCTCCGTTTGCGTCTGTGTAGCCTAAATCATCGGCTGTAAAAGAAACTTCTTCGTTTGTTTCTGAGCGGTAGATATAATCGCCACCGTTCCAGAATGTTTGTAATGTCATACGTTCAACGCTACCAAAGCTTTCTTCTAGGTCAGACATAGAATAAGAATCACCACCAAAAATATAATTTTCTACATCACTGATTGTGTCGGTAAAATTATTAACCAAATTTGTGATGGCAACTACGGTATTGCTGATGAAACTAAAAGCAAAATCAGAAACGTTAGAGAAATATGTTACGGCGTCATTACCTGTACCACCATCGATTTCATCGTTGCCGATTGAGCCATAAAATAAATCATCGCCTGCGTTACCAAGCAGTATATTATTAAGGTCATTACCGTAAATGTTATCGTTCCCTGAACCACCGATTGCGTTTTCAATCTCTGCACCATAGGCAATAACAATATTATTTGTCATGTGACCTGTTGAACTGAAATCGCCTTCTGTAAGGTAAAGTGTTTGATCCTGTGAATATCCAGAGGCATCTATTGTATCGTTACCGCCACCATCCCATATTGCGAAAGGTGCTTCACCTTTTGTGAAGTCATATTGATCGTGCCCTGCATTAGAATTAAAGCCATAAGTTGTGTCCGTGCTACGTGTTGTATAATCCGCGCCATATAAGTTTTGAATTGCTAAAATATCAATAAGCATTGGCGTTGCAGAATACTGCCATACGCCAGTAGAGTCAGTATGGTCACTGCCAACGTTACTGTCGCTGAAGTAAGACATTATTGTTGTTTGATGTGTATCGTTTGCCCATTGTGCGTCGTTGCCATAGCTAGCGCTGCCATTGTAATTTCCAGTGTGACCTAACCCAAGAGAGTGACCAATTTCGTGCATGGCTGTCATGAGAGCATAATCACCAATATCATCAAAATTGCGCCAGCCATAAGTTGATGTATCAATAGAGATATTATTGCTTACAACAAAACCACCGCTGGTTGAAGATTGAGAGTATGCGCGACCTTGTGAGTTTGTTGCAACAGCAATATTGCCTCCGCTGTTTACTTCAGTGAATGTGATATCAGCAATATCGCTCCACATATCGAATGCATTTCTAATGCCGTTCGCTTGGGCGGCTGTGTAATCGTTGGTAATTGAAAAAGTAATATTATCTTGGCTGAATGAAAAACCTGAACCGCCGCGATCATTCCAATAACCATCGGTAAGGTAGTTTGCAAAGTCATTTGGATTGGCATTGTTGGCAGGTGCATAAATTGAATTTTCTGCTGAAGAACTCTGCGCGTTATTTTGTTCGATTGAGTCAAGGCTGTTTGCACCACTTTGACATCCTGCGCAACCACAACCAACTGTATTTGTAGAATCTAAACTATAATTTTCTGTACTCAAAACCCTAAACCCCTTAACCCTAAAAAGAACCTGATCTTTAATAATACGGGATTAGAGTTAAGCTCTTGTTAATACATACAATTGTATCTATTTTTTTTTAAGATTTATCTTGCGATAACAAGCAGCAAATTGATTTGTTTTGACTGGTTTGGAAAGGTTTGAGCGCTTTTAAAAGTTTTTCATCATTAGTGGATTTATATTTTACGGCGAAAAGACTTAAATCAGATAATTGTTCAATAAGACGCGCATCTGAGGCCTCTAGGCATGATGGCGTGTCAATAATGATGTAATCATACGATTTTCTTAACGTCTCTATTAGCGTATCTAATTCCTTCATGCTGAGCAAATTAAAGGCATTGTTTGGAATAGACTGGCCAAAGATGATATCAACATTGGTGTCTGGATCTGTGTAAATAATATCTTCTAAAGTTTTTTGGCTTGTTAAGTAATCGACAAGGTTATTGCCATTGGCTTCATTCATATAAGTATGAATTTCTGGGCGTCTTAAATTAGCATCAATTAAGATTGTTCTTTTGCCGGCCTTTACAGAGAGTGCTGCCAGAATAATTGCCAACGTTGTTTTACCTTCATTTTTAACCGAGGATAAAACAGATAATACTTTTATTGGATTACCATTTCTTAGCTTTATATTTTCAATCGTTATTCTAAGATTACGCACCGCTTCTAAGATTTTAGAATTGGGTGATGATAGAATATGCGTAATAAATTTTCGTCCCAAAGGTTTGCGTTGATAAGGAATAGAGCCAAGGCAGGTGTAACCTGTAGCGTTTTCTATATCTTTGGTAGTCTTAAATTTGTTGTAAATTTTTTCTAATATAAATAAAATTGCGATGCCTAAAATTCCTGATACAAAAGCGCCAATCATAATAATAAGAATTTTGTTTGGTGAGGATGGTGTAGAAGGGACGCTAGCGTAAGAAATAACTCGCGCACCAGCATTCTGCAGCGGTTCTTTTTTTATAGAACGTTTATATTGATCTAAAAAATTCTTTAATATATTACGTGATGTATCTGCTTCACGTTCATATTCCCTTAGTTTTATAAGAGCCTCGTTATCGATTTCAATTTGATCACTAGCGCTTAAAAGCCTATTTTTAATTTCGCTTCGCTGTTCCTCAATAACTTGCAATTCGTTCTTAAGATTACTTTTTGATTTTTGAACTTCTGTACTAATTCTTTTTTCTAAGGCGGCCAACTCATTTTGATTTTTAATCATTGAGGGATGTTTGGGACCGTATTTTGTTGAAAGTTGAGCGATGGTAGCTTCTATCGCGATACGTTCTTGATTAAGGTTTTTAAGGATAATTGCGTTTACAGAATTAGAAATTAGCTTGGAATCAACAATACTATTATTAGTTCTACGCATTTGTGTCATCTGCGCTTTTTTGTCCAAATACATGGCTTCAATATCAATGAGTTGATTGTTTAGGGCTGTAAGCTGTTCCTTGGAAAGAAGCTGTTCTTGTCTGCCAGAAATAAGACCATTTTCTATACGATGTGCTTCAACGCGGGTTTCGTTTTCTAAAACCTGTTGTTTTAAATCTGTAATACGATCATCTAACCACGCGGTCAGCTTCGCCTGTTCCAACTGTTTGGCTTTTATACGACTTTTTATATATTCGTTCACAGTCGTGTTGGCGATAAGAGCGGCTTTTTCAGGATCTTTTGAAGTAAAGCCCACCTTAACAGCGAAAGTTCCAGGGATAGAAGACGCTTTTAACGTGTCTAAGAAATGTGTAATCGTTTCTGAATTTTGAAGTTTACCTTCTTGCTCTCGTGTAAGTCTTGGGATGATGTCTTCAGACTCAATTTTTGAGATTTCAGCTTCTTCTAATGTTAGTGTTTTAAAGGGTGCCGTCGCATCAATTTTTTGTGGCGGCTGCGTATCTAAAATATCTTGCCCTTTGTTCAAGTTCGGGTTGAATTCAGGATCGTTCATAAGATCTAATTTTTGAACAATTTTCGCTGCAAGATTTCGTGATTTTAGGATTTCTATTTCTGTTAGAATAAAACCAACGTCTAATGCATTTATAATAGCTTTATCTTCAAAACGTTCAAAAATATTGTTATCATTTTCGATTAAGATACTCGAATTAGCGGTGTATTTTGTTTTTGTAAGTTGCGTTAAACCAAAAGTGATTAGCATCCCCATGAGGATAATAATTGCAAGTGTGCCTTTTCGATTCCAGATCACATTAATGATACCGCGGATATCAATATCATCGGGAAGCGTGTTGGGCTGTTGATTGTTTGATGTACTGTCCATAAAGATTTTTTAAAAAAACCTTTCTTTGATTACGATAATATCACCAGGCTTAATTTTCTGAGCGATATCAATTTTATAATATTTAGGTTTATCGCTAGATTGATCAATAACGATCTTTGCTGTTTTCTTATTAGCACGATAAGTAAAGCCACCTGCTAAGGCGACGGCCTTTAAGATATTCATGTCCGAAATATAATCGTACTTACCTGGCTCCTTAACCTCGCCTAAAATATAGATAGGACGACTTTGATCAAGAGCGACAGAAATGCTTGGATTGATTAAATAACCATCTGTAAATTTCTGATATAGCAATCCTTCTACTTGGGATAATGTGCACCCAATAAGTTGCGTTTCTCCAATCAGTGGGACAGCAATTTTCCCTGTGTCTTGTACAGTATATTTTCCTGATAAGTCGGGTTCACCAAATATCTTAATGCTGACGATGTCATCGACACCTAATTGGTAGGCATCTTGGTTGGGTATCGTGACGCATTCGCCTGATTGATAATAGTTATTGATGACAGTAGGCTGATCAATTGCAAAAGCAGAATCTGAAGTAGCATCAACTTTATTGATAATAATTTGAGATTCAGTTTGAGAATGCGCAGGTGACGTTGGAATGAGAGGAGTACATGCAAGCGTACTCACCGCGAATAACACGCAGACGAGGGCGTAAGAAATGCTTTTTAGAAAATGCAGTTTCAACATGTTTAATAATACTTTTTGTTATAATGCGCCTTTCAGGACTGAAAAATGCAAATAGTATAGATATTATAAGGTGTTAGGAGTTCACGCACAAGAGGCTGTGCATAACTTTTTAACGTTCGCTATATCGAGTCAGTGGCTTAAATTTTTTGTTCCAACACATAATCTTTAAAAGCGGCCCAAAATACCTTACGGCGCGGTCTTAAAAATTCATTCGTATATTCATAGCTTTTTTCAAAATTTTGCATCGCAGCTTCTAAACGATCTTGAGGTGTATCAATCATCTTTATTATTAAATTAGACAAATGATGTACGTCTCCTGGTTTTATAAGCCAATCATCATTAATAAGTTCAGGAATACCGCCAGCACGAGAGGCGATAACAGGGCAAGCCATACTCATGGCTTCAATCGTGGCACGTGGTACACCTTCTTGGTAGGAAGGTTGAAGGTATAAATCAATTTCTTTAAGCCAATCCAAAACAGCTTCCCCACTTTGAATCATGCCATCAAATTGGACTATTTCTGAAAGTCCTAATTTTTTAGCTTGCTCTATATAAGGGGCCGGATTACCTGGACCGAGATGTTTGAACCGGAAGGATCCTGGTTTTTGTTGTTCAACTTTATATAGAGCATTTAGTGTGTCTTTAACGCCCTTGATTCTATTGTCTAGATTACCAATTAGGCCAATTACATGAGGTTTGGCGCTTTCTTCTTCGGCTTGCTGGAGGCGAGCAAGGCGGGCATTTAAAATGGTGTCATCATTGGCCATAATGCGTACGTTAGAGGCGCTGCCTGTTTGTCCATTGGTGGGATAACGATCTTGAAGGAAATTTTGGCTAACATAGATTACGTAGTCTGCATTTTTGGTAATGATGCGATCTCGAATATATCGAATAGGTGCATAAATTTTACCTAGTCTATTACCATGATTCCACGTGCTATCCCATGCACAAGCCGCCATTTCCATAGCGATGGGCTTATTTATTTTCTTGGCATGACGATAAGCCAACCAACCGATATCACTAACAGCCCTTATAATTACGGCATCTGATTCGGCAACAACTTCTTTGAGGCGTTTATTGGCGCTATGTGCGTATTTGATACGCCCCCATAACGTATTAATGTTTGGAAATAGAACAAAAGAGACGTTCGCTCCACTACTGATATTTAATTTATTGATTGATTCTGAAACGGGTACACCGCGGCCTGTGATTGTTAAGTGATCAAAATGCTTTAAAAACTTCGCCCAATACTGATATGGAAATTGTCCAGGAGAATAGACTACGCCATCGGGGCATTGTTGGTATATATTATCGTGGCAATATAAAACACGCATAAAGCAGATTTCAATTCTTTGTTATTTTGTTGAGCTTATTTAAACGGGATGTCTTTAAGAAAACGTTAAATAAGATTTGAGAAGATAAGCGCAAATCACTTAAGGTCAAAGTATATGTTAAAAAAAGAATCAAATATAGTTTTTCATCACATTCCAAAATGTGGTGGTACGTCTATAGTGACAGGCTTAGTGCTAACCTATTATCCTTTTCGTTTTTTGAAACATAGGAAAAAAGGATTTCCAGCAAATTTGAATAGCCGTGCGGCATCCGTAATTGCAACGCAATCAGGCGTAAATCGCTATGATTTTAGACGTCAATTATTAAGCTATTTTCTTGAAAAAAATGATTCTCCTTTCATCTCTGGCCATTACCCTTTTGACCGTAAAGTATATGATAAGCATAGCGAAAATTGGAATTTTATAACGTTATTACGTGACCCTGTTGCACGATGGTATTCAGAATATTTTTGGAATCGTTATAAAAACCATGAATACCAAAAAACAAAATTAAGTATAGAAGAGTATATAGAATCAGAACAAGGCATTATGAACGGCCGATCATTTATAAATTTTTTATCACATTCAGACCGCCATGCCCTAAGGCCGCAGCAAAAAGAAGTGGATGAAGCCATTGATAACTTATCAAAGATGCGTGTTGTTGGGTGTTTGGAACATATGGATCATTTCAAAAATGATATGCAGCGAGCTTTTGGGCGCAAGCCATTAATTTTTAAACGTAATAAAACACCTGCTTCAGCTGAGCAAAAAATATTGCCAGATATTAATAGTGACCTCCATAAAAAAGTATTGGAATTGACGGCGGCAGATCAAGAAATTTATTTGTTTTCTAAAAAATTAATTGGTATAGAACAATAATATTACCAAAATAATTTTCCGCGTATCATGAAAATATTATTTTCAAGATCTAATCCACGTGTTGTACTATCGCGTGTCGTGTAAAAATAATCTGCACCAACTTGAAGGCGTGGACTAGAAATATAATTTATACCAGCTCCCATTTGAATGGTTGCGTCCTCACGAGATTGCGCATCAAAATTATCATTTTCAATGCCCCCCATTAACTTAATAAATAAACTACGCTGAAGCTCATGTTGAAGTTCAATGCCTGCATCTGTTTTTATAATAGCGGCTCTAATCTCTTCTGCTTCAATAGTTTCTTGGCTTAAATCAAAAATTAG
Source organism: Alphaproteobacteria bacterium (assembly GCA_023301785.1). Classification (GTDB taxonomy): domain Bacteria; phylum Pseudomonadota; class Alphaproteobacteria; order Micavibrionales; family Micavibrionaceae. The sequence goes on from JALZUF010000137.1 coordinate 11,866, forward strand.
CTTAGTTTTTGCCTGTGGTTCCCATGTTATTTTTGTATCTAAAGAAAGGCTGTTTATGGAGCTTATGGCACTATTGTTATATTTACGACTCTCAGCGCCAATACCGAAATAGCCGTAAACTAACCCTTTATAATCGAAAAACGATCCTGTTAGCAGGCGATAAAGGTTATTATTTCGTGTAAGCGCACCTGTAGCTTCGTTGGTGAAATTATCATGGGCGATGCTAAGCTCCGCAAAAGGCTCCCACTGCGTAGGCGTTTCATAGGATACGCGCGTTGTAAGTGTTGTGGTATCAACATTATTATTGTCACGAATGGATACGCTGCCATTTCTCAAGGCAGTGTTTTCAAATAACGCGCGGCGGTGATTTGCGAGGACGGATACTCCCATTCTATTGGGTTTGTAATTAATGCCTGTCTCCAATTCGTAGGAGCGTACGCTTAATGGTGTAATAGACAAATCATTTATAGATTGCCTTTTTTGAAGCAAACGGCGGATGTGTCCATCTTTATAATCAAGTTTAAAAGGAATATTTAGGCCTTGGACGAGTTCAAAATTGGTATCTAGTTGGGCTCTATAATTTTCAATATTCTCACTATTTTGCTTATTATAGCGGCGAATTTCTGCGTCAAGGGATACCAAGAAGCGGTGTTTTAAAAGGTCTTTTGCAATAATCACTTTTGGTGTTACTACGGTGGCAAAGTCGTTTTGTGTATTGTTTTCGGTGGCGTACACATTATCGCTATATTCTTCTTGTAGCGTGATATTGGGGTATATTTTAAAGGAATGAAACTTAATAGGATTTCCGCGATACAGAAAAGGATCTGTATTTATAGTCCCTTTAGCATCAGGTCTTGGTGTACGAAAATTAAAGGCTTCCGCAGTATTTTCTTGAGCGTACGTGTTTTGTGGTGGTGCTAATAAAAAGCTAACCAGCAAAGCAAAGCATATATATATAGTCTTGGCGCGCATAAATTCATTCAATTTTGTAAAAGGACGAAGCAAAGGAATATACTGATCCGTTAATATAGAAATTACAGTATAAATTGTTTTTATGTTGTATTGAAGCGTTAAAACGATATCATTTAAGGGCAAAATTAAAACAACCCCTCTTTAAAAAGCCACTTCCATGCCGAATCTTAAAAGAATTCTTGATAAATTATCTCCTAAAACATTTTATTATGATTGGAAGGCACGCCAGCCAACTGAGCATTTGATGCATAGTTTTGATCATGTTGAGTTCAAAAAGCTTTTAAAATATAAGGATGATACGGGTCATCCTCAATATCGTAAGTATTTCAATGCGCGCTATTGGTTGCGTCAAAATGTACGCCGAGCGTTATTACTGAAGCTAAATATTACCCGCCCAATGAAAATTTTAGATATTGGCGCTGGTTTTGGCTATTTTCCTTATGCCGCCCATTTTTATGGGCATGACGTTATTGGTATTGATTTGCCCGATGATGTTTTATTCAAAAAAGCGTGCGATTTTTTAAAAGTTGATTGCCGTGATTATCGTATTGAGCCGATGACACCTATGCCATCTTTTGGCGACAGATTTGATTTTGTGACGGCATTCCAAATTTGTTTTAATGGCCATATTGAAGGTGCGCCATGGGAAGCTGATAAATGGGATTTCTTTTTAGAAGATTTATTTAAAAATCATATGAATGAAGGTGGTCGTGTTTATCTGGAGATGAATTGGAACTCAACAATTCAAGGATGGTTACCTGCAAATGTAGAAGCATTATTTAAGACAAAATATAAAGGCCAATTTGATGGCCCGGCACGTATTATGTTGTTTGCTCCAGTAGAAAAATAGGCGCTAAATGTTAAGGGCATTTTTATCTTCGTTTTCAATTGTAATTATCGGTGTAGGCGCTGCGTTTTTAACACATCTGATTTTTGCAAAAGTCTTAAGTGCCAGTGAGTATGGTGTATTTAGTTTTATACATTCCTTAAGTTTACTCACAAGTGTCTGTGCGTTATTTGGATTTCAAAATTCTGTAGTACGTTTTTTACCGCAATTTGAAGGGCAGGCTAAGAAAATATCAAGGCTTATTAAATTTGCCTCTCGTTTTACTTTGTTTCTTGGAATTGCCCAGTCACTATTGATTGTAGGGGCTTTGTATCTTTTTGGATTTGAAGAAAAATACGGTGTAATTCCGCTTCTTTTAATTTTATGTCTTACACCGTTAATGGTGGTGCTTCGTTTAAATTCGGCTTTTATGCGCGGGTTTCATAAATCAATAGTTTCTGTTTTATATGAGACAACGTTACGCGAAATAATTCTCATTAGTCTTATTGTTATCTTTTATGTGGCGGGAGTAGAACTGTCGTCTGGTTTAGACGCTCTCTTATTGTTTTTATTAGCCCTCATATTTTCAACTGGAATTAGTATTATTCACTTGAGAAAAATACGGCACAACAAACCTATAGAAAATGTACTTAAAAAAGATGATCTGTTGAATCCTAAAGAATGGATAAAAATTTCTGCACCTATGATGTTTACGCTTTTTGCGCAACGTCTTTTACGCCGTTTTGATATTATTATTTTAGGGGTGATGACCACGCCAGCATTGGTGGGAGCCTATGCCATCGCAGCGCAGTTTTCTGATGTTAGTGGGATTGGTCAAAAAGGTATCTTTGCTGTTTTTTCATCCAAAGCGGCGCAACTTTATGATCAAGGAAAAAGTGATGATCTGAAGACGTTATATCGTAAGATGCAGCTCTATGGCATTGTAAGTGTTGGGGTGATGACTGCTCTGATTTACACACTAGCGCCAAGCTTGCTAGCGTTTTTTGGTGCGGAGTATAGTGTGGGCTATAATGCGTTGTTAATCTTAATGGTTGGACAACTTTGTAATATTTCCTTTGGCCCTCTTGGCGTGTTGATGATGATGACAAAATACGAAAGTATGATTATGAAGTTAACATTTGCTGCTGCAATAGCCAATATCATCCTAAGTCCTTTCTCTGTGTATTTTTATGGCTTAGAAGGAGCGGCTTTTGTAACAGCGTTTTTATTATTCTTACGTAGTTTATTTGGTTTCGTATATATGAAACAAAAGGGAGTGCTGTAAAATGCTACCAAAACCTATACGTACAATATTTTATAAAATACTTCGTAGTGGTCCTATAGGGCTTATGGTCGCTAATATTATTTCATTTTGTTTTTATTGGAGCGTTAAGGTATCTGGCGCTAAGCCTAAGCAAGATATTGCAGGATTAACCATTATTTCCCACAAATATAAATTTATTTTTTTTGGTATTCCAAAGGTCGCGTCGCGTAGTTTTTATAACTTATTTGTAGAACAAAAATTTGTCGAATTTGAAATAGAATGGTATGAACAACGTGATATTCATTTTAAAAAACTAAAGGAATATCCTGATTATTATAGTTTTACTTTTGTTCGTAACCCTTGGTCACGTATCGTTTCATGCTATAACAGTAAAATTAAAGAAAATAAAATAGGATTTCGTGCGCGTATAATGAGCTTTTATAAAAACTTAAAAGGTGGCGTACCTTTTAGTGATTTTATTGATTGGCTACAAACCAGTGAAGGACAAGATAAATGTGCGGATCGTCATTGGTTGTCACAATATATATTTCTCACTGATGGAGAAGGTAAAAATTTATTTAACTATGTTGGCCGGTACGAGACCTTAGAAAAAGATTGGAAAGTCATTTGCAAAAATATCGGTATTGATTATACCTCGTTGCCGCAAAAAGGTTATGTATCAGCGATTGGTAAATCACAAAATCCTGCGGATACATCACCAACATCCACAATCGCGAAGAGATCAACTTATCAAGATTTATATGATGATAAAACAAGAGAATTAGTGGCGCAACGTTACGAAACAGATATTAAAACTTTTGGATATAAATATGACGCATAAAAAAGGACCAGACTTTATTGGTATCGGTATGGAGCGTGCGGGCACGTCGTGGTTGTTTACACAAATTGCATCGCACCCTGAAATATGGACTCCGCCGCTTAAAGAGCTTCACTTTTTTGATGTTATTGATCCGCAAGCAAAGTATTTAACGCACCGTTACAGTTACCACTTAAAAAGCCGTATAAAGCAAAAATTTGCACCGTTTATGGATATGGCACACCGCCCTGAGTTCACTAAAAACCCTTATATGATGGGATTTTTATGGGACTATTACTATTTTACAGGTGCGTTTAATGTGGATTGGTATGCGCGTCTTTTTGATGAAAAATTTACAAAAGGACGGGTTAGCGGAGAGATAACACCAGCTTATTCAAACCTTACACCTGAGACTATTCAGATCATTCTGGATATGAACCCAGATATGAAATTCTTGCTTGTTGTTCGCAATCCAATTCAACGTTTATGGTCCAGTGTGGTGCATTATTTTATGCATCTTAAAAAAAGAAAATTTGAGGATGTGAGCGAAGGTGAAATGTTAGCATACTTGAATAATTCAATGGCAACGAGCCGATCTGATTTAAAATCTATCTTAAGAACATGGCAAAGTAGCGTACCTAAAGAAAATATTCTTATTCAGGCATTTGAGGATATTAAAAATAGTCCAGAAGACTTAATCAAAAAAACATATCATTTTTTAGATGTAGACTCTGAATTTTTACCACCTGAAGATTTGTATAAAAAGAAGATTAACGCTTACACACGAAAAAGTTACGATATGCCAGAGGGTGTCCGTGATTTTATATATAAGACGTGTGATGAAGGCATAGAAGAGCTTAGTAAAACACATCCAAACATCGTTCAAAACTGGCTTAAATCCTAAGATTTATTGAGTATCTTGATGGGAGTCCATTCATTCCAACTGCGTGGCATTATAGTGTTTTTTAGGAATGGTGTTTTGTTGATTATAAAGCAGCATATGACGCCGCCTATTAAAGAAAATAAAAATATTCCAGCAACGATAGAAATTGTTTTTAAAGATAAAATTGTTGGATCAAATAGTTTTAATGCAACTGTGTTTGCTAATGCTAAAAATGCGAGATGCGTAAAATATAAAGATAGAGAATTCTTACCGCACCATTTTAAAAATGAAAAATTACGAAACAGCTTTGTTGTGATTAAAAACAAAAATGCAGAAATGATAATAAGATCATGAATAATAATACTTTGAAAATTCGTGTAATCGGGTAGTGCAATAACGGGGAATTTAATAAGAGTGTTGAAATGGTAACTTAAAAAGATTCCCATTATAAACATCAACAAAAATACGTGCGAGTTACGCGTGAGATAATCTTTAGATTTTAAGGTGCAAAATAATCGTATAGCGATCCCGATAAATAATAAGTAAAGTGCGTTTGCTAAGCCTAATGGAAACAAGTATTTGGCAGGTTCTTCTACTAAACCGATAGTGATATGTACGATAAAGCTTATGATAAGGAGCGCCCAAATAGGTGTTTTTATGCGCCCCATAAAGAGGGCAATCATGCTAATTAGGGCTATGAAAACAGGCATAAACCATAGGGCGCGAAGCCCTGTGCTCGCGTCCAACATAGGAGCATTGCCGAATATCATGGCTTGCCATAGGCCCGTAAGCCAAGAATCCACATCTGGTTGCGCATAAATAAAGTATAAAGCGGCATAGCCAAAAAGAAAAAATATGAAAGGAATATAGTAACGAACAAAAGCGGTTTTTATGAAGTCCATATTAAAAATTTTAATATCATAGATAAAGGGAAGCAGTAAAAAACAAGCAACATGAAAATATTTTATACTGAATGTTGCAAAAGGTTCGGGGGAGAGAAAATTACTCGCGTGCCCCAATATAACCAGTAAGATTAAAATTCCTTTTGCCGCTTCGACGATATCGTAATCAAAATGTTCTTTTAATTTTACAGGAAAACTATTCTTGAGCATTTTTCACCTCTTCTAATTTCTTTTGTTTATGTTTTTGTGCTAAGAAAATTCCGTAATTAATCCCTAAGAAAACCCAAAAGTGCGCAAAGCGAAAATTTTGGTGCGGTAAACCAAATAGTATTATCGGTGAAAAGAGTAAGATGTAATACCAAGGTTGCCGATAGATCACTAACCCTAAAAATGCAGAAAATAATAATGTTCCTATTGCGCCATAAGAAAATATTATTGTCGCAATTCCTGAGTGAAGTTCACGGTTATATCCCTCAGTATTAAAACGATGAAATGCGCCTTCGCCAGACCCCACGAGTGTATATAAAGGATATTGTATGATCCTATAATAACCCCGCGCTTCGGGGCTGTCATCTTGTTCTGTTCCTATGCCTTCTATACGTTCGATAACGTTTTGTAGGGGCTCTATGCGGTCAACAATAAAGCTCACTTTTTGTGGGTTCACGAGAGCATAAAAGAATACAAAACTCATCATTAAGAAAATTCCAACATACGCCCCTTTTGATATTTTGGGTGTAATGAGAAGAAAGACCATAAAAATACTGTGCGCTATAATACCTGCTTTTGATAAAGCGAGTGATTGTAGGAATAGTAATAATAAAAGCAAAAACCAATCGACGGGTTTTAATTTTTCACCGCGCCTTAAAAACACAATCATAGCGGCCGTAAGAAGTGTCCAATAAGCAAGCTGGTTTGGATTTTCGAAGCCTGCTGTTCCACGATAGCCACGATATCCTGTATCTAAAAATTTAATCGCAAGCAGTTGAATAATGACCGTCGCGAATAATCCAATGAGCGTGTAAAATTTTGCTTGCTCTAAATTACGTTGGAACAGCCATGCGACAAAAATAAACACCATGAAATTATAAGGATAAATCAACATGGTTAGTAAGAAACGTATATCGGGATAAAAGAAATAATTCACAAAATTGACTGCGATAGTGACGCAAACAAATAGCCCACCGATACCGTAAATTGTTCTTAAATCGCAGCGTTTATTTTGAAGCAATAATGTTGCTAAAACAGGTAATATGGCGCAGATCAGAATAAAGTCTGCGGGTTGAGGACGGCCTTTTGGAAAAACGTAAAAAGGGGATAGCACAAGGTACGCCACCCAAATACCCATAATAAAAAGGGAGATTTTAGAGGTTTGATCGTATTGATCTTTGAGGCTGGCGGGTAATGAAAAACTCATGGGTTCAATTTTGCCATGTGAAGAGCTTTAAGTCATTAAGAGATATTTAGATGATTGTTTGATCGACGATCAGAACACCGTTATCAAGTAAGTCTTGCGCTGTGTTTCCTGTGAAATCTGAGCCCCGAACGATTGCGAGAACTTCAGAGTCATTGCCAAGACCATCATGGTTAATACGGATGTCTGTACGTCCTGCGTTAACAACGTTAACTGTAACAAAATCAAGGATATCACTAACGCCAACTTCGAAATTCACAAGAATATCTGTAATATTGATTTGGTCACCACCGCTTAGTTCGAAATCACGGATTTGATCGATACTGCCATCCATTTGCAAGAAGCCAAAGATATCATCGCCAGCTTCACCATATAAAACGTCTACGCCTGTACCACCGATAAGGGTGTCATTGCCAGCGCCGCCATAGAGCTTATCTAATCCAGATCCACCATTTAACACATCGTTACCATTTTCACCGCGTAAGGTATCGTCCCCTCCATTACCGCTAATGGAATCATTACCGTCACGCCCTTGGATGTTGTCTGCACCGTTACCGCCGCCAATAACGTTATCGTTTGTATTACCAATAAATGTATTATCTGTTACGTTTGGATTTTCTGAAGCCATTGTTGAATGTAACTCAAGAAGGTATTCACCATCCAACGCATCATTATATTGTGCGATACGTTCAATTGTTCCACCAAACACGTACACATGATCGCCACCATCTGCACTGCCACCGAATACGGCGCCATTAACCAGTTCGCCGATACCAATTGCGCCAGGGTGATTATATAAAAGCCCTACATTATTTGCGATGCCTGCTTCAATTCCATTTACAAAGCCTGTTAATGTCCCTGTCTCATTCTGAACGCCGTCTAAAAGTAGCGTTGAAGTATAGAACGTGTCTGCTGTTATTGTGTTTACAACTTCTTTATAACCCCAATTTTCTTCGGCGTAATTCCATGCCGCAATATGGATCTGACCGCCTTCGATATAGATACTCATACCGCGCACAGTTCCGCCTTGCTCATAAATAACCTGACGGCTTGTGATATCTGTACCTGTTGTAAAGGCAACAGATAATGTTTTCTCTGCATATGGCCCACCATTATTTATGGAAGGATCATTTGGAACAGTGTCTTGCGCAACATCTTCGATTACAAAGATTGGATTTGGTGTTGCAAGATTATTCTCAACGGCAATAATTTCTGATTGGCTTAGAACTTCATTATATTGAACAACACCTGCGATATCGCCTTGGAATACGTTGGCTGAACTGTCATTTGATCCACCGAATAAAGCTGAGCCATCATTTTGACCTACGGATATATCGCCACTATGACCGTAAAGTAAGCCAACACCAGTTTCACTGCCAATGCTTACATCATCAAGTGTTCCTGAAATTGTACCATTGGATGGGAGTACTCCTTCAAAGATGAAAGCTGCATTGTATGTTTGCCCTGCATTGATTGGTGTTGAAATTTCTTTGTAGCCCCAATTTTCTTCCGCGTTATTCCAAACAGCCATGTGCAACTCACCATTTTCAATGAAAATATTAATACCGCGTGTTCCACCCCCTTGTTTGTAAATAATCTGGCGAGATGTAATATCTGTATCTGTATCGAAACGTACAATTGTCGTCTTAGCATCATATGAGCTCGCTACATTTACGGCTTGTGAATCTGAAATATTTGTTGAAGGTGTGCCATCATTAATAAGAGCAATGTTACCTTCTGGAAGGGCATTCGGTCCTTGCACAAGTATGCTTACTGACCCAACGTCTGTACCACCATCCGTATCTACAAGAGTGTAATTAAAGCTGTCTGGACCAATAAATCCTGTGGCTGGGGTGTACGTAAATGTGCCGTCGCTATTAATAACGACTGTCGCATTATTTGATGTTGTAATTGTTTCTGCTGTTGCGCTCAAAGTGACTGTTTCTATATCTGTATCTTCACCATTACCGTTATCGGCTAATAAATCACCCGTAAGATCAATGTTTTTTGTTGCGGTAAAGGTATCATTTTGCGCTGTTGGTCCATCATTTACGGAAGTGACATTTAACGTGACCAAGCCAGTATCTTGTTCGCTTACACCATTTTCTAGAGTGTAGGTAAAGCTGTCTGTGCCATCAAAATCAGAAAGCGGAGTGTACGTAAAATCACCATTGGCAGATACAACGACTGTTCCGCCTTGAGTTGTTGTAATTGTTGCTGCGATTGTTGAAAGACCCGACGCAGAGTAATCAATATCAACGCCATTGCCGTTATCGACAAGTAAGTTTCCTGTGATTACGCCATCTTCGTTACCCGTAAATACATCATCTTGTGCTATTGGCGCATTGCTTGATAAAACTGTGACGCCTTGTTGGATGTATAAATTATTTAAACCTTGTTGGAAATGGTTGTAATCAACACCGTCAACATTTACTGCGCCAATTAAATCGCCAACTGTATCTAAGTTTGCAACATTCACGATATCAACACCAACGTCAGCAGTGACATAAAGTGTATCACTGCCTGAAATACTTGCTATGTCTGCAATGGACATAGTCAAAAGATTTGCTAACATTGAATCGCCAAAGTTATTGATTGCAATATGCTCAATATTAATCGCGTTTAAGTCACCCTGCGTAATATTAATATCGTTACCGTTCAAACCACCAAGTTGAATGATATCGTAATCGGCACCGCCATCAATAACATCAATATTGTCATCGTGAATAAAAGTGTCGTTACCATCACCACCATTAAGAATATCTGCGCCAGCAAGGCCGCGTATCCAATCGTTACCCGTTCCACCGTTAATTGTGTCGTTACCGTCATCACCGAATAAGCGATCGTCACCTGCATCACCATTGATAAGATCATCACCATCTTGGCCACGGATATTGTCATTACCGTCACCGCCATGCAGTGTGTCATTACCGTTTTCACCAAGAATTTTATCAACGCCTTCTTGACCAAAAACAATGTCATCACCATCACCGCCATAAATGAAATCTAATGTTCCATCACCACCGTAAATAGTGTCGTTGCCTTCTTGACCGAAAATCTTATCATTTCCATCACCGCCATCAAGCGTGTCATCGCCTAAGCGCCCTTCAAGCCTATCATTGCCGTCACCGCCATAAATTACATCACCATTGTTACCACCAAGTAAAACATCATTGCCTTCGCCGCCGTCAAGCGTGTCTAAGCTTGAATCATTGTCTGCTTTAATAACATCGTTACCTGCGCCACCAAAGATTGTATTTTCACCACCTTCGGCCCATATTTTATCTGCACCAGCGCCGCCATCAACAAAGTCCGTTCCAGTGCCAGTATAAATTGCATCGTTACCATCACCACCACTAATTTTGTCATCACCAGCTTGACCATAAATACGATCGTTGTCTGCACCACCATCAAGAATATCGTTGCCGTTTTCGCCATATAATTTATCTTGGCCAGTACCACCTGAAATAACGTCATTACCATCACCGCCATTAAGGGCATCGTTTCCAGCGCCACCAATAATAAAATCATTGTCATTCCGCGCATAAACATGATCGTTCCCTGCGCCACCGATAATAACGTCATCGCCATCATTACCATAGATGTGATCACGGCCGTCACCGCCAAAAACAATATCATCTTCTTGACCGGCACGAATTTCGTCGTCGCCGGCGCCAGCATCAATAATTGCAGATGTTTTTCCGCCGACTAATTTTTCACCAGCGGCTGTACCTGTTAAAGTTGCTGTACCAAAATCACTTAATTCTGGATCGGCTTGTCCAAATACGAAATCTAGTGCATTCACATTAATGTCTAAGTTTTCATCGTTTTGAATGACGGCAATATCGCCGTTTAACTGCCCGCCATCGTTAAAGATATAATTTTCAGTATGGATAGTATAATTGTTAATTTTCACACTATGAATTGAGATGTCTCGGTTTGATTCACCTGCATTGTCTTCAAAACGAAAAGAGAGGGAGGAAAGTGAAATAGAAGAAGGTATAGTGAAGCTAAGGAAGCTTGTACCACTTCCTGTTTGGCTTGAAACTTGACCAAAAGCAACTTCTTGGCCGTCAGCAAAGATCTTTAACCCCGGATTCGCAGAAAGATAAGTCCCGCTAAGCTCCAGTTCTAAAAAGAAAAAATCCATTCCGCTACCATTTCCCCAAATGTTTTTGCTATAAGTAAGTATGTGAAAGCTTTTTCACTTATTAAGAATACCATTGTACTCGTAAGGGAAAGGTTAATATTGAAACATTTTAGAAATATGATCGTAATAAATTAAATTGTGCTGTTAAGGGTATTGAGACTGACGTTTCTTAAGATGTTTTTAAGATATATTCATGCTATAATGTAGGGTGTGCCTATTTTTATGGCATTTGTTTGCTTGTAATTATACTGCAAAGAAGGGGCAATATGACAAAATTATACAATAAACAAGGCGGTTTCTCGTTAGTTGAGTTATCCATTGTTATCATTATTAGCGGTTTCATATTGGCTGCTGGTCTTAATTCTTATGGGCAGTATCAGGCAAAATCTCAAGTTGAAGCAACGCAGGATAAAATAAATAAGTTAACGACTAATTTAGGACGTTTTTACAGTGCGTATGGACGTTACCCATGCCCAGCATCATTTTCAGCTAAAGAAGGTGATGTAGATGCAGATGGGAATACCACTTATGGAGTTATGACCGATTGTTATGATGAATCTGTAGCTGTAGGATCTTGCTCAGCTGACTACTGCGTTAGTGAGACGACGATTGACTCCAACGGTGATGGTACATTGGATATGACATTGCGCGTTAGAAAAGGCACTGTACCTTTTCATACTTTAAAAGAAGGTATGGGGTGGGATATTGATGAAGAAGCTTTTGCAGGTCCAATTCCCTTTGGCCTTGTTGCTGATGAGAGACTAAAGAAATATACACGTACACCTGACATATCTTCAAAAGATGCATTGGATGTTTATAGCAATAGATTTACGTACACTTTAACGGAAAGACAAGGGACGGATCAAAATTTGCCTAAATTGGGGGCGATTGAAATTAAAAATGAGCATGGTGAAGATTTATCTGCGAATGCTGATTACGTTATTGTAAGCCATGGCACTAACATTGATGGTGGTTACAGCTTTGATGGAAATGTCTTGGGTGATAATTGTAGCGCCGATCTTCCAGCTAATGAAAGAGAAAATTGTGACAATGATCATCAGTATGTATCTTCTTTACGATATGATGCTGAGGGTAGTGACAATCAGTTTGATGATACTGTTTCCTATAATGCAATGTTTAACTATTTCCTTTGGGATATTGCAGAAACGGTCGACCCAGATATTTACGATGTTTATAATTTGAATGCAGGTAATGTTGGTGTCGGTGCCATCGATCCGCTTGAAAAAATGCACGTTTTGGCAGGAAATATGATCGTAGATGAAATTGCTAAAGAAGAGAGTGGCGGTGTTGTAACAAAAGTTGCTGGTGATATTGAAGCAGAAAAAATCTGTGGTTATGATGCTGATAGTGGCGAAGATTGCTTTGATCCACAAAAGATTGGTGGAACAGGTCTTGATTGTGAACGCCCAGATGACGTTCTAAACCATGCCGATTTAAGCCCTCATTTTCGTGTTATTAATGGTATAAATAATGAGAAACTTGATTGTAAAAATCTTTATGAAGCGGATCAAACCGTCAGTTGCCCAGGGGCTAAAAATTTCTTGGTTGGCATAACTTATAATGCCGAATCTAAAATATTAAGTCCAGAATGTGATACATTATGATCTCAAAGCTGAATGAATTAAAAGAAGACAAGGGTTTATCCCTTATTGAATTATCTATTGTTTTAACAGTCATTGGCTTGTTGGTATCTGGATTTTTGCAACTCTATAATATTCAAGCTCAGAAAAAATTAAACTCTCTACAAAATTATAAAATTCTTACAATTCGAGACGGCTTAGCGAAATTTTTAGGTGAAAATGGACACTTACCTTGCCCTGCGGCGCGTGATATTGCGTTAACGGAAGCTGGCGCTGGTGGCGGAACAAAGGATGAGGGTGTCTTAAGTTGCAATGATGAAACGGTTGCTGTTGATAACTGTGACGATGGCAACGCGCACCCTTATTGCGTTGTTGAAAATAGAGGTTTTCGTATTCGTATTGGTTCGATTCCTTTCAAAGCGCTGAACCTAGGGCGTGAAGACGTGACAGATGTGTATGGCAATCAATTCACGTATGCAGTAGCAGAAATTCAAACAGATCCCGCCGAATACGTTTTTTATGATCGCGATATAGCATCTCTTCCTGATTACCGTGCGATTGATTTATTAAATTTTACGTTCAGAGAAAATTCTTTAGTGCCTGCGTTTACTCCGCCCGCTGATAACTGTGATCCAATTACCAAAGTTTGCGAGCTTGGCGAAGAATATACGCAACCAGTGGATTTACTTTTTTATAGTCACGGAAAAGATGGGATGGGAAGTTACACTGTTTCGGGTGTCCTAAACGGGAACGCGTGTACCGATGATGATGATGCTACTTCAGAAAATTGTGACAATGACGCAACATTCATTAGTGATGTGTATGCGGTACGTTCTGACGATATTGATGGTGAATATGACGATAGATTAAGGTTTAGTCTAGCGGATTGGACATATATTTGGACAGATTCTGCGAAAGATTCTTCCAGTATATTTAACAACACGGCTGGTAATATGGGTGTTGGAACAAAAGAGCCAGAAGAAAAATTACACGTTCAAGGTGGTAATGTAAGAATTGAGGAAGCCAACGTGGGCGGTGTTGACGTGGGTGGCAAGATACAAGCGTCAAAGCTATGTGATAATGAAAGCGATGCTGGTTTTGATGGTTGCTTTGAGCCTGAGCTAATCGGTGGTGATGTCGGTAGTGACAGATTGGTTTGTGGTGATGATGAAGTCATGAGGCAAATCAGAGGCGGCGAAAAAATTTGTGTCAGCGTACTCGGCAATTCTGGTGATGATTGTGATGGTACTTTTAACTTTGTGAAGGGTATTACTTTAAATATATCGTCGGGTGTATTATCCGCAAGCTGTGACACAACGAATTAGAAATATAAGGAATGACTTATGAAGCATATAAAAAATAATCAAGCTGGTTTTACACTCATTGAAATGGCGATTTCAACGATCATTGTGGGTTTATTAATTGCCGCTGTCGTTTTCCCTTTCTCCGTATGGCAAGAACAACAAAAATACGAAAAAACAGTTTCAAATGTTGAGGATATGGCGCTGGTTGTTGCGGCATACCGTGCTTCAAATGGACATTTTCCATGTCCTGCACCACTGGATGCACCACGTGATACTACCGAATATGGCGTACAAACAGAATGTTGGGATACAGGTACTGCAACAGGATCTTGTTCTGCGGATGGTGAAAAAGTTTGTATCGCAGAAAGCCTGCGAGGACCAGTCACCTATGATTTTGACTCGGACGGAACAGATGACACAATGCCAAGCGCACCACGCGTAAGAATTGGAACAGTTCCTTTTCGTGAACTCAATATTCCTGAGGAATATGCTTACGATAGTTACGGCAACAGAATTCTCTATGCTGTAACTGAAAACTTAGCGTGGAGCATTGATGACAAGGATGACGCCGACCCATCTAATGATGATATAAATCCATTTAATAAATTGGCAGCAGGTGGCATAAGCGTTGTTTATGAAGGTGGTGAAAGTCGTATTGATCCTCCGCATAGTGCTGATTTTATTATTCTCTCACACGGTGAAGATCAAGCGGGTGGCTTTACGAAAATATCTGGTACGAATAACGGGGTTGCTTGTAATGCAGATGCGCCTGATGGTGAAAATTGTGATCACATAAGTTTTGCTGATATTAATCCAACCTTTTTTGTCTCTCAGCGCGTTGAATCAGATAATGATAACAAACATGATGATGTTGCCGTTTATCAAATGCCTATAAATGCGCCTGTATGGGAACGATCAGTCACAAACGCCGCCAATATATACAGTATTAAATCCAAAGATGATGAAAATAGTCGTGTTGGAACAGATTACCTATATGACTTTTTCGCTGACCCAGAGGGCAGTGAATATACAGAAGTATATGAAGACTCCAGATTATGGGTTGGTGGTAATCTCTTAGTTGAAGCAAAAGATGGTGTTGGTGGCGAAATCCAAGCCAAGCAAATCTGTGATAGAAAAGGTGAGAATTGTTTTGAACCTAAAGTTATTGGTGGGGAAGGTATTAAATGTGACAAAGATACCCAAGCTGGATTTAAGGGGTTTCTAAATGCTGATGCAGATTGTGAAGGTGACATTACATTAAAATGTGATGAAGATGGTCAATTTATCAAATCTATCACCGATGGTCGTTTAGATTGTGAATATAAACCGTGTGCCTCTAAAACAGTGACGTCCTGTTCTCAAAGCTTTCAGCTTCCTGATACAGCAAGTGATACAGGCCGAAAATTTAGCTATAAAGCTGGTAATAAATATAAATGTAGTGAAGGTTCGTATGAATGTAAAAAAGGTGAATGGAAGGGCGGCTTCGATGATAAATTATGTAATTGTCGTCCCAGTTCTAGTGGCGCGATTAAAAAAGATTGCGCAAGTAATTGCAAGCGCGGAGAAATTAAATACCGTAAAATAACAGACTGTGATCGTTGTACGATTAGAAGAGAAACGATATCTAACACATGTCGCCAATGTGATGAACCTGAAACATGTGAGGACCGCGGTGATTGTCCAGTAGAAACATGTGAGGACCGCGGTGATTGCCCTGAACCTGAGACGTGTGAAGACAGAGGCGATTGCCCTGAAGAACCACCAGTGAAACCAGATGGACCAGATAGGCCTGACGCTGAATGTAAGAATGGTTACATGAGTGATGGTAGTGGGCCTTGTTAAGGCAAGCTCAATAAGAATTATAAATACCGCGTTTTAATAACGCGGTATTTTTTTGGATTTCTTTTTTATTCAATTTATCGCATGATACGGAATGGATAGAAATATTGCTTCACTTTTAGTATACCCGTTCGAAAAAAACAGAATTGAGATGCCGTCTGCTGATCAGCGAGCCTTATTTTGTGATGTGGAGTATTCCAATGATTTTCATTTGTTCCCAAAAATAAATGTCTGGCAAAATTTTAAGACATACGCCAATAGCTGGATAAATAATTACGATGATGCTGTCGATGCTATACCGCAGACAGAAACTTATGATTATGTGCTCTGTCATTTGCCGAAGCAAAAAGACTTGTCCCTTTCAACTTTATCCCATGCAAGCCAATCACTTAAAGAGGGTGGTTTATTGATTGCTGTGGCTGCAAATGATGCAGGTGGCCGTAAAATTGAAGGATGGATGGAAGGGTTGGGATATAGCTCTGAGTCTGATTCTAAGTCAAAATGTCGTATTGTTTGGGGAATAAAAGAAAGCCTAAATTTAGACGTGATAGAGCAATATATTGAACAGAATAAACAACAAACTATAGAAGTCGCTGGTTATAACTTCGTTACGCAACCTGGGATTTATGGTTGGAATAAAATCGACAGGGGCTCTGAGATTTTAACGAGCTATTTGCCAGCTAACTTATCTGGTATTGGGGCTGATTTTGGGTGTGGGTATGGTTATTTATCCGATCATATATTAAAAAATAAGAATATTAAGAAGTTGCATATTTGCGATGCTGACAAGATGGCACTTGATTGCGCGCGCATAAATCTGGATCAGTATAGTGATAAAGTGGCTATCAAGTATCATTGGTGTGATTTAACACAGGAAAAACCTTTTCAGGATTTGCTGGATTTTATTGTTATGAATCCGCCATTTCACGCAGGTAAAAAAACAGATATATCTATTGGTATTCGTTTTATTGAGCAAGCGCATAAAGCACTGAAGCCAAATGGAACTTTATATTTTGTAGCGAACAAGCATTTACCATACGAGAATACGCTCCAAAATTTATTTTCAAAAAATGAAAAATTATGCGAAGAAGAAGGCTATAAAGTCTTTAAAGCCAACAGATAAGGGTTCCCCAATGTTTAAAAATGTAAATGCGTTTATTATTTTAGTGTCTATTTTATTGCTATCGTTTTCTATTGTTTTTATGGGATTTCAGATTCAAAAAGGTTTAACGAATTTTCGTGATTTTGATCGTAGTGTACGAATGAAAGGGTTGGCTGAGACCGATGTTACTGCTGATCTTGCTCTGTGGTCTATTGGTTATACTGAAACGGGGAATGATCTAAATATCCTTCAGGATAAAATGGATGAAAATGGTAAAGTCATAATTAAATTTTTAAAAAAATATGGTATTCAAAATTCTGAAATTCAATTACAACAGGTCGAGGTTCAAGATTTAATGGCGCAAAGCTATCGTCAAAATCAGGCGATGAACAACAGATATATATTAAAACAAAGTTATTTGGTGCGCTCAGAAAATATTGATTATATTTCAAAAGCTGCGCAAAATATGGGCGATCTTATTCGTCAGGGTGTTGTTTTTTCACAAAGCGGTTCCACTGCGCCGACATATTTATATACTAAGTTAAATGATATTAAGCCTGAAATGATTGCCCAAGCAACACGCAATGCAAAGGAATCTGCGGGGCAATTTGCACAAAACTCACAAGCGAAAGTTGGTGGTATTAAGCGTGCAAGCCAAGGTGTATTTCAGATATTGCCGCGCGATAAAACTTACGCTTTACCTGAGGCGCAGCAAAAGAACAAAACTGTGCGTGTTGTATCGACGATTGAATTCTATCTGGTTGAATAAGAGTTATTCGGCAGTATCTTTAAAGTTTTTTGATCCAGTTTCAACTTTGTTCTTAGTAGGATCGTAAACATGGTTTTTACCAAGTTCCATATCTGTAAGGGCACCAGGATTAATGCCGGTTTCTTTAGAAACCATCATATACACTGCCTCTAATGATAGAGTGCGATCTTCACTTTTAAACATATTATGCCAGCCACAGGCAGCATCCATCGTAATAATAGATTTATCAGGCTGGGTTCTTTTACGCATATGTTCTTCAGTTAGCTTTACAATCTCTGTAAGGCATTCTTCAGGGATTTCTAATTTATGGTGACGCTCATAACTGCCTTTAATGCCGCGTAAGATCATCAATGTTTCTTCAGCAGTAGGCATTTTTAAATGCACTTTTTGGAAACGACGATCAAGTGCAGGGTCAATAGCGACGTACATACGGAACTCGTCTAATGTCGTCGCGCCAAGAATGTGCAGGTCCCCAACGGTCATATAAGGCTTCATGACCTCAGACAAGCCAGCATAGGCAGATCCCGTCACAGTCGGCATGATAGTGTGAATTTCATCAATAAACATGATGTATTTGGGAAATTCAGGGTGATGGTATCGTTCGGCTAAACCTTTACAAATAGGGATGAAGCGCGATTGAAACTCACCTGGGCTGTTTGTACCCGCGGCCATGGCTGACATATCTAATTCTAGCACCTGCGCGCCTTTAAGATATTCCGGAACACGGTCAGAAACCACGGCTTGTGCCAAACCTGCGACTAGGGCTGTTTTACCAACCCCAGCAGGGGCGAGCATACAGGCGTTTTTTCTATTTCTTTGTAGCAAGATCAGCATGACTTGATCAATCTCGGCATCACGGCCTACAATTTTATCAAACTGGCCGTTACGCGCCATTGTCGTATAGTTACGGCAATATTGCTTCAGGAGCTCGTCTAGATTGTCTTGCGGGACGGTAAAATTATAATTTTTTGTCATGTGGGTTCGCACTTGCGGTGAAGAGGTTATCTTATCCTATATTGTACGTGAATTCGCCGTGTAGGTGCAAAGATTTTTAAGTTTTTGCGCTATAGCCTTGCATATAGAGGACTGAGGTTAAATCTGTATGGATGATACAATTTACCAAGCTGTCTTTGAGTAATGGCTTAGGGTGATACCCAATACCCAAACCTGCCGCCGCCAACATAGGTAGATCATTTGCTCCGTCGCCAATAGCAACGGTGTTGCTAATATCTATATTAAGTTCGGCGCTGTATTCATTTAAATATTCTAGTTTAGCCGCCTTATCTAAGATCGGTTCAATGACTTTGCCTGTCATGACGCCATTTTCAAATTCTAATTGGTTGCCGTGATTTGCGTAAAACCCTAACTGGTCAGCAACAACGTTGGTGAAATTTGTAAACCCACCAGAAACCAACACGCAACGCACATCATTATTATTGAGAATTTTTAATAGTGTGTCCGCCCCTTTAGAGGTTTCCATTTTATCAATTGTACGTGTAATGGCATCAATGGGAAGCCCAGCAAGAAGTCCGACGCGTTCGCGAATTGCGTCAAAGAAATCAAGCTCACCGCGCATGGCGCGCTCTGTAATGCCCGCTATTTTTTCTTTAATACCAGCTTCTTCGGCAAGCTCGTCTAAAGTTTCGCTTGTGACGATTGTGGAATCCATATCGGCCAAAAATAGTTTCTTCTTTCTATTTGTAATAGGCGTACAGAAGGTATCAATTTTCTTATCTGCTAGATACTCACGTAAGTTTTTTGCGTGCTCAATAGTTAAAGTGCTATCGATGAGAAACTCTAGCGCTATATCTTGAGATAGCCAATTAATTTGATTGTCGCAGCGGTAATCAAGCTTATTTAAAAAAGACTGTACGTCTTTTACAGTATTTTCGCTAAGGTTAACTTGTGCGCTAACAAGAGTAATCATAAAATCCATAATTTACGCCGCCTTATTATTCTTGGCACGTTTTTGACCATATTCAATAGCTGTCAGGTAAGCTTGCACAGTGGCATTCCAGCCCATTTTAAGGGCATCTGCTATTACCGCGTGCCCAATAGATACTTCGTCGCAAATAGAAACATTTTCTATGAAGCGCGATAGGTTGTCTAGATGAAGGTCGTGTCCAGCATTCACGCCAATTTTTGCGGCTTTGGCCAATTCGGCTGTACGTGCATAAGTTTCTAAGTCCACTTCGCCAGTATCGTAAGGCGCGGTATAAAGCTCAATGCGATCTGCACCGATGGCTTTAACGGCTTCTATAATTTTAGGGTCAGGGTCGACAAAGATTGAAACTCGGCGGCCTTTGGCTTGAAGGCGCGATACGGCATCTTTCAGCAAAGTTTGGTTATTCATCACATCCCATCCGTGATCGGATGTTTTTTGGCTGGGGGCATCAGGCACAAGAGTGACTTGATCGCATTTGTTATCAAGACAAAGCTTGATGAACTCCTCACTCGGATATCCTTCAATGTTGAATTCAATCTTTTTATCAGGCCAACTGGCAAGAAATTCAGCCAGTTCAGGAATGTCTGATTTACGTACGTGGCGTTCATCGGGGCGGGGGTGAACGGTTAAACCATGCGCACCAGCCTCCAGAACATATTTTGCATGCTCAACTACACCTGGGTAGCCAACATCACGTTGATTACGCAAAAGCGCTACTTTATTTAAGTTTACTGATAATTTTGTCATACTTTCTTTTAACTTAAGACTAGACAGCATGACCAGAATTTTTTAATCAAATAGACATATATTTTTAATTATAATCAATTTTCGCGAAAGTAAGAACAATGACGAAGCCAACTGATAAACCCAATAACCCTAAATTCTCTTCTGGGCCTTGTGCAAAACGCCCGGGCTGGACAACAGATGTTCTTAATGATGCATGGTTGGGACGTTCTCATCGTGCGGCTGGCGGTAAAGCAAAATTGAAAGAAGTCATTGATCGTCATGTTGACTTGCTTGGCATTCCAGAAGGATACCGTTGTGCAATTGTCCCTGCGTCTGATACGGGTGCGGTTGAGATGGCGATGTGGAATATGCTTGGTGAGCGTGGCGTTGATATGCTGGGCTGGGAAAGCTTTGGTTTAGATTGGTGTAAAGATGTTACTGATCAATTGAAACTAGATGACGTCAATATTATCAAAGCTGATTACGGTGTTCTTCCTGACTTAACATCGGTTGATACAGATCGCGATGTTGTGTTCACATGGAACGGAACAACATCTGGCGTGAAAGTGCCAAACGCGGATTGGATTAAAGACGATCGTAAAGGCCTCACAATTTGCGACGCGACATCAGCTGTGTTTGCTTATGATTTACCATGGGAAAAATTAGATGTAGTGACATGGAGCTGGCAGAAGGTTTTAGGATCAGAAGCGGCCCACGGTATGTTGGTTATTAGCCCACGTGCAGCAGAGCGTTTGCAGAGCTTTACACCAGACCGCCCATTACCAAAAATATTCCGTCTTACAAAAGGCGACAAGTTGATTGAAGGCGCCTTCCAAGGTGCAACACTTAATACACCGTCTATGATTGCTACTGAAGATTGTTTGGATGCTTTAAAATGGGTTGAATCAATTGGTGGGTTAAAGGCAACTATTCAGCGTTCAAACGATAGCTTAAAAGCAGTTGCTGATTGGGTTGAGAAAACGGATTGGATTGAGTTCTTGGCAGAAGATCAAGACACCGTCTCTTGCACATCAATATGTTTAAAAATCACTGATCCATGGTTCCAGCAAAAATCAGATGATGACCGTTTAGCGTTCGTCAAAGGCATGACGAAAATGTTAGAGGCTGAAGATGCTGGTTACGATATTGCAAGTTACCGCGCGGCACCTGCCGGTATTCGTATCTGGGGCGGCGCAACCGTTGAGCCAAGCGATGTTGCCAAGCTAATGCCATGGATTGATTGGGCTTATAATGAAGCCAAAGCAGGAGAGACAGCGCAAGCGGCTTAAGCGTTATTTTTTCTTAAAATATAATAAATTAGTAAAGGGATAATCCTGCTTGGGGTTATCCCATTTTACTATCTGCTCGTTTGTTTGGATAAAGTTTTTATCAAGCGTGTTGGCTATATCACGCACAAGGGGCGTAAATGTTTTTCCGTGGTGTAAATTGTCGACTTGGATAATGAGCGGTGCATTCTTTTTCATGACCTTTGAGATTTTTCCAAAAATGAAACCCATACGTTTTAAATATTTATCATAGCCAGCGTGTTTAGGGTCTCCGCCAAAAAGAGGATTCCATTTATGGTGACGTGGCATGTAGGGCGGAGAGGTTAAAACCAAATCCATTTTGGGTAGATCATATTTGTCTAAACACGCGGTATCGTCACATATCATATGTGTCCAGTTTTCCAACTGACCTGCCACCCATTCAAATTTTTGACCTTCTGCTTCGATCCCAAACGGAATACGTTTTAATTCTTCAGCAACAAATAATGTCGTACCGAGGCCAGCAAAAGGATCAAAAATCTTATCGCCTTTTTTAGAATGTTTCTTAATAATGTGTCTCGCAAGGCTTTCAGGAAACTTAATATCGTTTCCTTCAAACGGCGGCGCATCACGTTCAAATGCCCATGGCAGTATTATTATAGGGTTTTCCATGATTAATCCGTTAGCATAGTTTTAGATTTATCGTCCAGTTTGGGTTGATCGGCTTCTGGATCTTTATCGCTTGTTTCAAATTTTGGTGGTGGTGGGCCTTGAGCAACCGTACCTTCATTCACCTTGGATTTGGGTGGTGTTGGATCATCGTGGTCATTTAGCATGGCATCGCCATCGTTGATTTGATGATAATAAATAAGTTGCGGGTCTGTTGGGTCAATGTCATTGGCATCAAACGCCTCTTTGATTGCTTGGACGGCACGGGCGCGGCTGACAACTTCTTCAGAACGTTCAGAATCAATCCACCATCTGAGTTTGATGCCTAATGATGTTGAGCCTAATTCCCAACACAAAACTTGAGGGATAGGGTCTTTAATAATCTCCTCAACTTGGTTTAAGGAATTTTGAATAATTTTTGTAATGACGCGAATATCGTAATTGTAACCAACGGTGAGCTCCATTTCAACACGGCGTGTCGGACTACTGGTATGTATAAGGACGTTTGAGTTATAGACGGTTGAGTTTGGCACAACGATATCGCGTCCATCGTAGGTTCTTAAAATTGTAGCGCGAGGATCAATACGAACAACCGTTCCTTCGGCACCACCAATTGTTATTTGGTCACCGCGGCGGAATGGCATACGTAATAAGATAAGCAAACCAGAAAGCCAGTTTTGTAAGATGTCCTTAAAAACGAAGCCAATGGCCAGTGAACCAACGCCTAAGCTGGCAACCAAGTCACCAGGGTTAAGGGAAGGGGTGATAATAGTAAGGGCGATAACAATACCGAAACCCATAAAAATCCAGAAACTGATAGCAGAAAGAATATTCCCCAAATCAATGCGTTTCTTTCGCGTGAAGTAATTCTTAGTCACATAGCGTGCAGCATAAGCAATTAAAAGAAAGACGGCGCATATAAAGATGCCAGCAATCAGGTTCGGTAAAATTTTATAAAATCCAGCAATCCATTGGTTAACAGTCTGCATGGCAAGGTTAAAGCCATTCGATATTGTTTCAGTATTTTCTTCCATGAGGATTGCCTTCGATTGTTCTACATTTAAAAACGGTTAAAGCTTAGCATTAGTTCCTTGCATTGTCTTGTGGTCGTGGTAAATAGAAGGCCTGTTTTCCTACAACAAGACAAAAATAGGAGTTTATCTATGTCTAAACCAAAAGTCCTTATATCGGACAAAATGAATCCCCTTGCCGCCGAAATTTTTACAAAAAAAGGCTGTGATGTTACTGAAATGACGGGGATGTCCCCTGAACAGCTTATTGCTGAAATTCCAAAATATGATGGTCTTGCGATCCGCTCGTCTTCGACGGTGACACCAGAAGTATTGGCCGCTGCGAAAAACCTTAAAGTTATTGGTCGCGCGGGTATTGGTGTTGATAATATTGATGTTAAAGAAGCAACAAACCGCGGTGTGATCGTTATGAACACACCATTCGGTAATTCAATCACAACAGCCGAACACGCGATTGCGATGATGTTTGCGCTGGCGCGTCAAATTCCACAAGCCAATGAGTCCACTCATGCTGGTAAATGGGAAAAGAAAAAATTTATGGGCGCTGAGCTTTATTCAAAAACACTTGGTGTTATTGGGTGCGGTAATATCGGTGGTATTGTTGCCGACCGTGCCGTTGGTCTTAAGATGAACGTTGTTGCGTTTGACCCGTTTCTTACAGAAGAACGTGCGGTTGAGCTTGGTGTTGAAAAAGTTGAGTTGGATGATTTATTCAGCAAAGCTGACTTTATTACTATTCACGTACCAAAAAATGAAAAAACCGCTGGTCTGATTAATAAAGACTCTATTGCGAAGATGAAAGACGGCGTACGCCTGATTAACTGTGCCCGTGGTGGTATCATTATTGAAGCCGACCTTAAAGAAGCGCTTGATAGTGGTAAAGTTGCTGGTGCAGCATTGGATGTGTTCGAAGTTGAACCTGCAAAAGAAAATGTTCTGTTTGGACATGAAAATGTTGTTTGTACCCCTCACTTAGGGGCAGCAACAACAGAGGCGCAAGTAAATGTTGCCATTCAAGTTGCGGAACAGCTTGGTGATTATCTGACGAATGGTGCAGTTGTGAACGCGTTGAATATGCCGTCTATTTCGGCGGAAGATGCGCCACGTTTGAAACCTTACATGAAACTTTCTGAGCAATTGGGTAGCTTCGCTGGTCAAATTACGGATAGTGCGATTAAGAAAATCAATATCGCCTATGAAGGCACTGTGACCGAAGTCAACACCAAGCCTTTGACGGCAATGTTAATTGCCAGTGTTCTGAAAGAGCAAACAGATACAGTGAACATGGTCAATGCGATGAGTGTTGCCGAAGCGCGCGGTATTGAAATGTCAGAAACAAAAACTGGGTCATCTTCTGACTGGCGCAGTGTGGTTACGGTGACTGTGGAAACAGAACAACGTAACCGTAGTGTTTCAGGAACATTGTTTACAGGTAAAGAGCCACGTATCGTTGAAATCGAAGGTGTTCGTATTGAAGCCGGCTTAACAGACAATATGTTGTTTATCCGTAACAAAGATATGCCAGGTCTTATTGGTCAAGTGGGTGGTATCTTAGGGGAAGCAAAACAAAACATTGCTGACTTTAACCTAGGGCGTAAGCCATCAGGCGACTCAGCAATTTGTCTGGTGTCTTTAGATAACGCGTTGCCAGATGATGTCTTGGCAAAGATCGAAGGCCTTGATCAAGTAACAATGGCGAAGAAATTACATTTTTAATTTTTTCATTTTTTATTAATTTAAAAAGAAGGGGTGGTGAAAGCTATCCCTTCTTTTTTTGTCTCTTCTTATAATAACGATTGCAGGCATCTTGTAGTTCGGTGATCATGATTTGACCGTCTTTACCGCCATCGCCTTTCATATTGTTCCCTAAGATTGCTTTTAAAGAATCGTGGTGCCCGCCGACAATGGACAGGGCATCTTTATCAAGCTGTTCGATTGTTTCCAAAAAACTCAGCATTATTTGGGCAAGATTACCGACAAGCTCGTAATGGAAAATCTTCGCATTGGCTTTTAATTCCATGACAGGGCCAATAAGTTTTTTCTTATCTTCATCTATATTGTCTTGTGGGGCGCTTTTGATTTCACCAAGCCCTTTTTCCAATTTTGATAAAAATTTAAGACCGATGGGGGCAAAATCAATTTTATTTTTATCAATGGCATCTTGCGCACGGTGAACCAATTCCATATCCAAGGGCCCTGGCCCTGCCTTTTTTTGCAGATCAGCTTTGGCTTTATAGGTTTTGACGTTTTTTTTATTCATGCTTTTTCTTAAGGCTCTTTATTAAGGGTTATTAGGGTCATACGCTTTTTCGTCAGTTTCGCGGCGATGAGGGCCTGAAAATTTAGGGGCAATGCGTCTACGGCGGTCTGGACCGAAAAATGAGGGTATTTCTATAAAATCACGCGGATTGGTGATAACGTGCGCCAATCTTTTGGCTATATCGTTCGCTGTGAAGGGTTTAACGAGGAATTCCGTTACACCTGTGTCTCGGGCCATTTCAACGCGGCTCCACGCACTATAGCCCGTTATAAGGATGATTGGCGCCATTTTATTAGGGCTTTCAGCGTTGTGGCGAACGTTATGTGTTAATTCTAAGCCATCTTCAGGCGCCATCATCCAATCAGTCAATATAATGTCATGATTGGTTTTGCAGAATTTTTTAAAAGCATCTTGCCCATTTTCGGCTTCTGTAATCTGTTCTAGCCCTAGTGTTCTAAGGACTGAGACGAATAATTGCCGCATTGGGGCAATATCCTCGACAACAAGTATGCTTATTTTTGAAAATTCAAAGGCCATGTAGATGACAATAAGGCTTTTCATAGTGCGCGTATAGTAAAGATGCCTTCCAAAGCATATTAAAATAATAAATTTTCATATTATTGTAAAAAAAGTGATTAGTTGCTTGCTTTATGTCTTTTTATTTGATAGTTGTGCGGTGCTTACACATATTTTAATTTAACATAATGCTTGACATAATACTCAGCATAAGTTAAAAAAGAGTTAACAAAAACATAATAATTGCGAGAAATTTGTATTTCGCTGTTATTTTGTTTTACAATTTGCAACGAATATAGAGAACGAAAAAAATAGAGTAGCGTTTTAATATTGGAACTTTAGAGGAGATCATCCAATGACATGTAATAATATCATACTTTCACAACCACAAGCTGGTAGCACATTAAATCACGAAATTCCGAATGATGTGTCGGCACGTTTAAACTTCGGCCCTGACGATATATCAGGACTACGATTAGGTGGTGAAGGCGAGCTTGTCATTAGTTTTAATGGCGGTGGCCAACTTAATATTACAAACTTTGATGATGTTATCGATAATGGTAATCTTTTATACTTAGAAGACGGTACATTAATTGACCCTTCAATTCTAACTGGCGCTCTAAAATCTCCTCAAGATTTCAATAACATTGAAACTGCTGCCGGTGCTGCAACTGATGCTGATGCAATTCGTATTGGCCAACCTGCTGCGAATACAACACAATCTATCTCTGCAACTGGTGGTCAAAAATACGTTTGTGATTTTGATCCATCAAGCGCAAACGTTGAAGTCCGCGATGGCAAAATGTATTTAACATTTGCTGACGGTTCACAGATTGTTATTAATAATTTTGAACAGGCACAATTACCTGAAGGTTTAATTCCAGCTCAAGAAGTTTTGACTGAAGTTACTGAAGTTGCTCAGCCGATTGAAGAGCTTCTTCAAATCGCAGAAGCAGGTGAAGCGAAACCACAACAAGTTGCGGAAGCGCCACGTGTTGAAGTTCAAGAATCTGTTGCGGAACAAGTATCTAATATTCAGCCTGCTGCTGGTGAAGACTTAGCGCAAACATTGGCAAATATTGAACCTGCTGCTGGCGAGATTGGCGGCGCTACTAACTCTGGTTATGGTTTTAACAGTTCTCCAACTGCTGCTCCTTTGAATTCAATCAATGCGATTGGTCCATTGGGCGCGACACAACTTGCTTATAATGCACCAAGTGTTAATCCAGAAAACCCATTCATTTTGTCAACACCAATTGATCCAGCACCAGTATTGAGTTCTGATCCAGTGACACTTGATGAAACAAATACGGCTAACGGTGATGTTGTTAAGTCTGGTGAAGTTAATGTGAATTACGGCGGACAAGGTCCAAATTCAGATGGTCTAATCCCTAACGGTGATTTTGTTGCAACATGTAACGTTGATGGCGCAGAGTTGGTAGACGGTGGTTTCCAACTTTCTTCTGGTGGTGTTGACGTTGTCGTAACTGCGACTGACAATGGTTATATTGGTACGGCTGATGGCGTTACTGTTTTCACATTTGTGCTTGACCCTGAAACAGGTGAATTTGATTACACTCAAATCGAGCCATTTGATCACTCAGATACAAACGATGATAACGAAGCTATTTGTTTAGACTTCGGTGTTCAGGTCACTGACACAACAGGTGATACGCGTTCAACAAACGTGCGTATTAACGTGCTTGATGATGCGCCTGTTCTTACATCACAACCAATCGACATCGTTGATGAAACAGATTTTGCAAACGGTCAGCTGGTAACAACTGGTAACTTCTCAGCCGATATGGGCGAGGATGTTGGTGGTTCTTACACTGGTAACGATAACGGATTTAATGTTTCTGGCTCAGTTGCTGGTAACAATCTGACATCGAACGGTGTTGATGTTGAGGTAACTTTTGACGCAGCGACAAATACTTATACTGGTACAGCTGGCGGCGAAACTGTTTTCACTATGGTTGTTGATCCAGCAACTGGCGATTACACATACACACAATTCGGTCCTTTAGATCACGCAGATGCAACTGATCCAAATGATGCAATCGACTTGAACTTTGATGTGACTGTTACTGATTTTGATGGTGACTCAGCAACTGGTCAAATTCGCGTTCGTGTGCTTGATGACGCACCAATTACTGGTGACGATGTAAATACAATTGATGAAACAAGTCTTGATGGCGGTGATATTGTTATCACGGACAGTGTTGATGTTGATTTTGGTAATGACGGTCAAGGTGCGCTTGTACCAAACGGTACATTCACTGCTGGTGGTTCATTAACTGGTGGTACATTAACATCAAACGGTGTTGAAGTTATTGTAACAAAAACTGACAATGGTTATGTTGGTGTTGCAGGCGGTGTTACTGTTTTTGAATTGGAAATCGATCCAACAACAGGTGACTACACATTTACATTAAAAGATAATCTTGATCATGCAGATGGTAATGATGATAACGATGTTATCTCATTAAACTTCGGTACAATCATCACAGATTACGATGGTGATTCAGACGCTGGTCAGATTACTATTAACATTAAAGATGATGCCCCAGAAGCCAATGATGATAAATTGACAGTTGAAGAAGGTGAAACACAAACTGGTAATGTTATTACGAATAACGACGAAGTTGGTGCGGATGATCCTGGTACAATTACAAATGTTCGCTTTGAAGGAACGGATTATCCTGTTTCTGCGACTGGCGCAACAGTAATCGAAGGAAACTTTGGAACACTTACTATTGAAGCAAATGGTGATTATTCTTACGCTGCGAAGAACGTAGACGGCGGTATCGTTGCTGATACATCTTCATTGAATCCAACAGCGGCGGATGCTGCTGGTACACAAAATAGTGTTACAAAAGATGGTATTACAATCACTGCAAGCAATGGCGGAGACATCTCTTGGTTCTCTGATCCTGCTTTGGGTGAAGGCTTTGGTGTTGCTGGTGGTTCTGGTAGTGACAAAGTTTTTGGTAACGAATCTTTGGCTATTGATTTCGCAACGCCAGTTGATACGGCTTCCATCTCTATTGGTGATATGGGTCCAAATAACATTGGTTCAACTTTTGAATACGAAGTGCGTTTAGAAGACGGTTC
>JALZUF010000138.1 GCA_023301785.1 Alphaproteobacteria bacterium
AGCATATGACACCCGTGGAGGAACATCAGCTGGATTGGTAGTGCCAATCCACAAAAGTCTATCTAGGGCCGGTCCGAACCCCATAAGATATCGATCCCCCCGAGCCACTGCCATGGACAGTCGTGACCTCATGGTGGTCCTCCCGGCAGTGCGATGGTCTTGTACTTGAAGCACCTCCTCCATCTTGACTGACGCTTCATCCTCCTCTGCCTCAGAAATCCACTCTTCCTCGGTTTCGGGCTCCAGCTCCACGGTCCTCAAACGGCTGCTCCTAGCCCTCCAATTCTCTTTTTTAAAAATCGTTTTATCACCCATGACGATTGGTTCTGATCTGACTGACTCTCCTCGAACTGAAAACGACTTATAAAGAAAAAACTGGTGCTCACACCGTTATCATTTTAATGCAGACATTAGCAAATTTTCCTTCTTGTTCCTGACTAAGCTAAAAATAAGCTAGTCAATTTCCGAATGCATTTCAATTCGCAATTATATTTCCATATCTAGTACAAACACATTTCAGAAAAATTCAAATTTAACAGAGATCGGGACATGGCAAACGCAATCAATCGGTAGGGGCCGTAGCACTTTGATTTAGAGGAGCTAATTCCATCATCTGACTTCTAATAGTCTCAGCCAACCTAGATCGCTCAACCCTCCTCTCATACACGTTGTAGCACTCTTTAGACCCACAGCAAATGCAAAGCACAGCTACCAAAATAGCAAACGCTACTCCCACCCACATGGCAAACGTCCACTTCTCTGACTCGTCCAATAAGGAGTCATCCCATGACCGAGCTACATCGGCCATAGTAGCTCCTCCTGGACCTTTTACAGTTTTGATAATCCCATTCTCTGCGCCCCAATCAATGGCCAGCGTAAAGTTCTGGTCAGGCGCAAACACTATAGGTACTTCATCCATCACTTGACTCAGGGAAGTAAAATCTACCATAGGCTCCAGAACAAACTGGTCACCTACCACTCTGCAATCTTTTCGTATCTTCAATTTCATTAACCCCTTTATAGCCAATTGATTAATGCTGTCCTCTCCACATAAAACCCTCGCTTTGACCTCATTCTTAGAGTACACAGAATAAGCCCCAAAACCCAGAGAAGCCACATGCACGTACTTTTCATTCACTAAACTTACCGGACACATTGCCAACACCCCGGTTGTGTCCCCTTGGTGCAAAGCCGTGAGACAAGTAGGAGGCGACTCATTCAATTGAAAGGTCGCCGCTGGGCAGTACCTAGTTGCCGTTCCCACGGAATCACATTCACCTAGCTCAGCAGTACTCATAGATCGGGGCCTTGCGCTATCCTTATCCACCACCAAATAGGTGTTTCTAGGATTTGGGAAGAAATGTTTGGACGAATCACTGAATGCCAGTGGAGTAGGTATGTATTCATACAGGTTTCTGTATGAATCAGCCTTACCAACAGGTATGTGTACCATTACCACTACGTCCATGGTCCTAGTCACCACGTAACTCAGCTCGCACCTCCAAACGTCCAATGGGTTTATCAAGATTAAATTTCCCCTCTCTGTCTCATCAGCCATCAGCTCTCTCACCATCTTCATTATTTGAACTCGATCCACCAGTAACGGCGATAGATGCTTAACATGAAAAAGCATCGACAACCCTTGCATCAGGAGCTCGTAATGTTCGAACACTCCCTGAAGACTGGTAGAAATGTGCAAAAACCGTTCTATCATTTGCTCCTTGTTCGCCACATCATGAGCCTCCGCTCTTATTTTTGAAGCAAACTTCTCAGCAGAAGCTACATGAGTCTCTACCTGCTTTATATGTTTTTGGTTTGCATTTATATGCTTTACATCCTTGGTCGTAGTAGTGCTGTACCCAAACCACCCTAATACCGAGTTCACTGCTTGGGTAAACATGGCCCCCCCAGCTATAGCTAACGGTATGACTTGCCTTCGACCCCTGGGCTGAGGCGTGGACATAGCCACGTATACCTCCCTAATCTCAGTCAACGACCCCGTGCGTTCAATCAGGTCGACCATGTCCTTAGTGACAAACAACGGCCGATAAAATTCTGTCCCCTCCATCCTTTCCGGTATAATAAGGGCACTACACTCCAGATCAGCCAAATTGGCAGCATCGGGAAATTTGAACAGTACCGGCGTGCAACAGGCCTTATGGTACGCCATTCCCTGCAACTCACAGAAGTCCCCGTACGCTTCATTCATCCAAACGGGCATAACCAACTCATGCAAATCCTTCAGGGGTGCCAAAGTTACCAATCGCTCTCTCTCAGTTGTTGTATCTTGATCTTGCTCCTCAGTAGACCTCGTCCTGATATTGCTCGTCGTTTCCTCCACACGAGGGACCAATGGAGACCGGGCGGTTGCAAACGGGTTCAGACCCAGCACTTTCCAGTACTGGGTCCATTCAAGATCTTCTCCCATCGCCCGGAACTGGGAATCCGCAGCATCTTCAAGACGTTTGCACCGATCCTCTAGAGCCAACACCGCGTCGTACAGATGAATCATTCCGGGCTTATGGGCAGATTTGGCCACAGAATGCAATGCCTTGCATCCACGTTTGACTCCATCTCTATACGATGACAACTTTATATCCAATGACATATGGCAGTATCCACCCAACTCATAGACCCCTCCTGCAAACAAACAAAGAAAACCCAGACTTCAATATCTAGTGTCACGAATCAGGTGTTTAAATTACTAAAGGGAAACTTACCTTGTTTACTGAAGTGTGCCTTGAATTCATCCACTTCGGTTTCGGCTGGCGGCCCTTCGGGCGCTGTCGGATGAGTAATCGTCACCTTGTTGACCACTTTCCCCACCACCCCGGTCAGTGCCACGATCATCAGCAATTTCTGTACACTTCTCATTTTGACGGTTCTAGTTCGCTTGATATTCTTTTCAAGAATGTCTACTATCCCCTCCTCCTAAAGTCCTTAAATACACTCTTACTTTCTAGGCCCTAGTTCGCCGCAGCCCACTGCAACTGCAACCGACGCAATTGCACCGTTTTTGCAAACTTGGCGTTCTCAGCTAAGACTATCATTGCATTTATCCCGCTAGCAACCTACGTAACTATC
>JALZUF010000139.1 GCA_023301785.1 Alphaproteobacteria bacterium
GCTTGGTCTTGCGCTTTTTTAAGTTTAGAAGCCGCAACCATTTTCATCGCCGACGTAATTTTCTTTGTCGACTTAACGGAAGCGATTCTATCGCGATATTCTTTCAAACTTGGCATTTGAAAATTCCTAACCTTTATTAGATTTAAGCTGCTTTCTTATGTGCAGAAACGTAACTCTTTGTGAATTTCTCCAAGAACTGTTTCATGTCACCGTCAATAGCGTCATCAATTTTCTCTTTAGCTGTAATCGCATCTAAGATGCTCTTGCCATTCGTACGTACGTCATCAAGAAGCTTAGCTTCATAGTCAGAAACGTCAGCTACTTCGACATTATCCAAGTAACCCTTTGTACCTGCAAAGATCACAAAAACTTGTTCAGCCATTGTTAATGGTGAGTATTGTGGTTGCTTCAATAATTGTGTCAAACGCGCACCACGTGCCAACAATTTCTGTGTCGCAGGGTCAAGATCAGAGGCGAACTGAGCGAAAGCTTCCATTTCACGGTACTGAGCAAGCTCAAGCTTGATCGAACCAGAAACTTGTTTCATCGCTTTTGTTTGCGCAGATGATCCCACACGAGACACTGACAAACCAACGTTAATCGCAGGACGGATACCTTTAAAAAACAAATCAGTTTCCAAGAAAATCTGACCATCTGTAATAGAGATCACGTTTGTCGGAATATACGCAGACACGTCACCCGCTTGTGTTTCAATGATTGGCAATGCCGTTAATGAACCAGAACCATTTTCTTCGTTCAGTTTACATGAACGCTCAAGCAGACGGGAGTGAATGTAGAAAACATCACCTGGGTATGCTTCACGACCCGGAGGACGACGAAGAAGCAATGACATCTGACGATAAGCCACAGCTTGTTTTGATAAATCATCATAAATAATCAATCCGTGTTTACCTTGATCACGGAAATATTCACCCATTGCACAACCAGTATATGGTGCAAGGAACTGCATCGGTGCAGGATCAGAAGCCGTTGCGGCCACAACGATTGAATATTCCATCGCGCCGTTTTCTTCTAGCTCTTTAACAAGTTGAGCAACTGTTGAACGTTTTTGACCAATAGCAACGTAGATACAGTAAAGTTTCTTACTTTCATCATCACCAGCATTGTTATGCTTTTGATTAATAATCGTATCAACAACAACAGCTGTCTTACCAGTTTGACGGTCACCAATAACCAATTCACGTTGACCACGACCAACAGGAACAAGCGCATCAATCGCTTTCACACCTGATTGCATAGGCTCGTGCACAGATTTACGTGGAATAATACCTGGTGCTTTTACTTCAACACGGCTTGTTTGTTTTGTTTTGATTGGGCCTTTTCCATCAATAGGATTACCCAAACCATCAACAACACGACCCAAAAGTTCTTCACCAACAGGAACGTTAACAATCTCACCCGTACGGCGGACGATGTCGCCTTCTTTAATATCACGGTCAGAACCGAAAATAACAACACCAACGTTATCAAGCTCGAGGTTCAAAGCCATCCCTTTAATACCACCTGGGAATTCAACCATCTCACCAGCGCGGACTTGATCCAAACCATAAACACGGGCAACACCATCCCCAACGGATAGAACCTGACCGATTTCGGCAACGTCTGCTTGTGCACTAAAATCTTCAATCTGTTTTTTCAGAATTTCTGAAATTTCGGCTGCTTTGATTTCCATTTTTAATTTTCCTCTTTATTTAAACTTGTCTTTAAATTTGTTAATTTTTAATTTGCTACTTTAAGCTCAACATTGCTGTTCGCATTTGATTTCATAGCGATCTTTAATCGTTCTAATTTACGTTTTACTGAATCATCAATAATTTGTGATCCAACGGTCACAACCATGCCACCGATTAAATCTTCTTGAACTTCCATTTTAATAGCTACGTTTTTGCCGACAGCTTTTGCCAATGAAGCATTCAATGTATTTTCTTGTTCTTTGGTTAACTTGAAGGCAGAGGCAACGTGCGCCACAACTTCACCGCGCATATTTGATATATCTGCGCGTACGGCCTTCATGATCGCAGGTAAAATAGCCAAACGGTTATTTTGCGCCAAAAGGCTTAGGAAGTTTATTGTGATGTCCTGAAATTTTGCTTTCTTCGCAATAACTTCAATCGCTTGTTGCTTTTGCTCTCTAGAAATAAGAGGCGAATTCAACATGGTGTAGAAATCATCTGAAGAAGTCATCATTGCATCCAGATCATTAAGATCTGTCTCAACGGCATCAATTTTTTTGGAATCGTTTGCAATCTCCACAAATGCGGAGGCATATCGTAAGGCAGCTGCGCCAGAGGTTTGTTTCGAGGCCACTTTGGTCCCTTTTGTTAAACTGTTTCAAGTTGAAGAGGATTTAGCATAGGATCACACCCTATGCAAGCCTATCAAGGCGTGATTTTGTATAAAATTCCAAGTTTTTTACAACTTATTGCAAATTACTCTTTATTTAATCTTATTTCACCCACGCCCACTCAAACAGGCTGAATTTTTCTGGATTTAACCACAGCCCCATCACCATGAACAATAGGACGTGCCCAACATAAAGATAAAGCGAGTAACGCCCCATTATTTGAAGAGCACTAACCATAATATTAGGTAATTTTGCCGTTAAGTCTGGGTAGGTCTTTACCTTAAAAAAATAAGCCAGTGCGAACGCTATAACGGTAGATATCGCAAACATATATGTTTGCAATGATGAAAAATCAAATGCAATCAGGTGCATCCCTATAAACCCCATGATTGTGACAACACCAAACCACGGCAATGTTTCCTTTATAAGTGGATCTTCGTCCTGATGCCGTAACATCCACGCCCACATGGCCGCCATGATGCCTATTGTACCGTACTCCCACGCAACCCAACTAGGGATTGCCAATATAGCCATCACCACAATGACAAAGAACATATCTGATTTGGATTTAAAGAACACGGCCATCACGTTGTCCAATACTAAGCGTGTGATGATAATTGCGAATAATATATTCAGCGGAAAAATAGATTT
>JALZUF010000140.1 GCA_023301785.1 Alphaproteobacteria bacterium
TTTAGAGAAGCTTGATATCTTATATAGAGAAGTTAAAAACATAGCTCTTAAAGATGGAAAGCGCATTAATCAACTCTACATCTCAATTAACCCTGAATTTTACGCCTCGTGTTTTCGTAACCCTGAAACCGATATTAGGGTAGGGAACGATGAGTTTCTGGGTGATGAATCTAACTCTGATTTTAATTCTAAAAAAGAGTCTCATTTTTTAGAAGGGGACCTTATAAAGAAGAAATCTAAAACTAGATCTATGGGATCTAATTTTAATTCTGTTGATTTAAATGATTTGAATGAGTTAAATAAAAACATTGAGGGAATTGATAAAATAGAAGAGGCTGATACTGATAGAGAAAATGATAAACCTGTTTCTGTTGTTACCCCTTCTGTTGTTGAAAAGCACAAAGAATCACAATTAGAAAACGCCCAATACAAAACGCTAAGCACCGAGTGCGTTGAAAATGGGACAATGCATGCGGGCGGTGGCGATTCTACTGGAAAAGATGCAAATTCTAGAGTAGGGCACAATTCTTCAAAGAATAAAACGGATCTTATATTCAAACAAAAACCCTCTAGAAAACCAAAAACCTTAGATGACTTTTACCCATTAACAGAAGCAGACTGTATTGAACTACAATCAAGTTCTGGCAGGCCATTTACTAAGACGGCAATGAACGAAATACTCCAAAGCCTAGCAAGAAAAGCCAAGCAAGTAATATTCTGGAGTAAGAAGGGATTCTTGGCCTATATGACTAAAGTATATGAACATGAACTAAGAGATGCAGTAAAAACATCCAGTGAAACATTTAAGATAAGATCTAATATAGATTCAGAATCTATGGAAATAGCGAAACAAGAAAAGTATTTATCAGAAATCGAATCATGCCTACAGGTAAATCCAGAATGGCATTTAAAGAAGAAGCTAGCATCGGTACTAGATAGGAGTAGAGCATATGTATTGCTAACATCTTATAAACGAATAGAGCTAGGTGAGGGTAGTGATGCAGGAAGATGTCTATTACATATGCAGAAGCAAATATTCCTAACGCCAAATGAAAAAGAAATTATCTTAAATCAGGTAAGGGCAACGCATGAGCTAGTAGGCGAGGGTGGAAAATATAGGCAGATAGAGACAATAGAGCTAAAATATCCAGAATGGAAACCAAGTAAAAAATTGGCAGATTCAATTTTATCTTCAGAATTAAAGAAAGATACTGACGTGGACAAAAACAATCAGCAAGATCAGGGTTTGTGGAGCAAAATACGGCAGATATTCATCAAGACCGAAGGAGAATATGGAGCAGCATTAGATAATCATTGGATATCAAAGCTAGATGTAAAAATAGATGAACAAGCAAAAAAAGTGGAGTTAATGGCACCTAGTGAGTTTGTGAAGAGTTATGTAGAGGAAAAACTCTTGAAATCTATATCGTATTCAGTTGAGAAGTTAGGGTTTTCTTTTGGTGGGTGGGGTGCCCAAAAAATTAAAAAAGACACTGCACTTGCGAATTAATTAAAAAAAACAAAGAGATGACTATGGACAAAGTACAATTATTTTATATCATCATCATAATGATGAAGGGAGTTATATAATATGTTAGATCAAAAACCTCAATCAACGTCAACACGAAGAATCACGATATCATTGCAGACGGATACTTATGCGGAATTAGAGCGTATGGCTAAGGAGCAGGATGTATCAATAGCATGGGTGCTTAGAGCTGCTGCAAAGCGTTATATTGATGCAGGAGAGATGCCGTTAATTTCAGAAAGAACAGGCGAGGCGGGGAGTTGAGATGAGTGAAAGAATAACTGAAGACTTTGTAAGAGAGCATTTTAAGAAGGATTTATTGTATAATCAAATTCAATTTGAAGAACAAAAATCGAAGATTCATAAGATAAATAAGTTATTGAATAATGCTTCAAAGTCAGGAAATGGCAAAGGAAGACCTGAGTTTATTCTTTCTGGGTTTTCTGACTCAAAAGAATTAATAATTGTTGTGGAATGCAAAGCAGAGACGGCGAGGCACAAAAGCAAAACACTGAATCAGTATGCAGAATATGCCGTTGATGGAGCCTTGCTTTATTCTGACTACCTTGCAAAAGAATATGATGTATTATCTATTGCGGTTAGTGGTCAAAGGCTAGATGATTTAGAGGTGTCTCATTTTTTACAAAAAGAAGGGGGCGAAGCTCAGGAAATATTTGGCAAGAAACTTTTGTCAATTGCTGATTATTTAGAAGGATATCATCAGGAAGGCAAACGATATGAAGAACAAGAAAAATATGAAGAAATGTTGGCGTATTCAAAAGTTCTTAACGAGGATTTGCACAGGCTTAGAATCAAGGAAGACAAGCGTAGTTTGCTATTGAGCGGAATATTAATAGCCCTGGAGCAGGGTAGTTTTTATAAATCATATAAGAATTACACGGGAAAAAAGCTAGCGAAACAGTTAGTAGAAACGATCACGGAGCAGTTTGAGCAAGCTAATCTTCAGGAGCAGAAAAAAGAAAAATTAAAGCAGAATTATGCTTTTATTACAACTCATGATTCACTAATAGAACAAAGAAATAATTTCAACAAGAAAACCTTGGAAGATATTATTGATGATATAGACAGAAACATAAATAGTTTTGCTAAAACATATCGGTATTATGATGTGCTAGGGCAATTTTATATTGAATTTTTGCGTTATTCAAATAGCGATAAAGGGCTTGGAATAGTGCTCACTCCGCCACATATAACTGATTTTTTTGTCAACCTTGTGAACATAAGCAAAGAAGATGTTGTGTATGATAATTGTACGGGCACAGGAGGATTTTTAGTTTCAGCCATGAAAAGGATGATAAAGGATGCGGGTGGAAATAGAGAGCTTGAGGAGAGCATAAAAGCAAATCAGCTACATGGAGTTGAGTACCAGCCAGAAATATACCCACTTGCAGTATCTAATATGTTTTTGCATGGAGATGGGAAAAGTAATGTACTAGACGGTGATTGCTTTGACAAGGGTATAATAGAAGAAATCAAGAAACGAGAGCCAACGGTTGGTCTTCTCAACCCGCCTTATAAATCATCAAAAAAGGATGATATAGAAGAGTTGGAATTCATGCTTAATAATCTGGAGACTTTGCAGAAAGGCGGGAGGTGCGTTGCAATTGTACCTATGAGTTGCGTATTGGCGCAGAAAGGAGAGCGCTTAGAGTTAAAAAAGAGGTTATTAAAAAAACACACCTTGAAGGCTGTATTTTCAATGCCTAATGAGTTATTCCATAATTCCAGGGTAGGTGTTGTGACGGCGGTATTAGTGGCAGAGGCTCACACTCCACACCCTACAAGAAACAAAGTATTGTTTGGATATTTTAAAGACGATGGTTTTGAAAAAAGAAAAAATATAGGTCGTACTGATATATATAAGAGGTGGAAGAAAATAGAGGAAGAGTGGCTATCATTATATTATTCACCAGAGAGTAAAGCGGGTATAAGTGTTGTTAAGCAAGTAGCAGCAGAAGATGAATGGTGTGCAGAGGCGTATATGGAAACAGATTATTCCAATCTGAGCGAAGATGATTTCGTTAAGACAATAAAGAACTACGTGGCTTTTCAATTTTTGCATCAAACAGAAGGTAATAAAGATGACGTTAGTTGCATTAAATAGGATTTTTAAAGCAAAATATGGTGGCGCATTTTCTAAAATGCCTGATTACTCAGTTGGCAACACGCCAGTTATTAAATCACAAGGTACTAATAATGGTGTTATTGGGTATTTAGATATTAAGCCAAATTTTCATAATATAATCACCATTGCCCGAACAGGTAGTGTTGGAGCAACTTTCTTTCACCCTTATCCATGTTATGCCACAGATGATTGTATTGTACTGGAAGCAAAGATTAAACTAACAGAAAGGCAGATGTTATTTTATGCCTATTTAATAAGAAAGGAATCAAAAAGATATAACTACAGTAGAAAGGTGACACCTAATAGATTGAATTCTACTTTAATCTTCTCTCCAGGTGATATTCCAAATTGGGTGAATAACACACCTAATCTTGATATGCCACTGAATTCTTCTATCACAGAAGCAGATATTAGTATTAACCAAAGGACATGGAAAGAATTTAAACTTAACAGTTTGTTTGAAATAACAAGAGGAAAAAGACATGTCCAGGACAATAGGATAGAAGGGGATATATTATATTTTTCAGCTTCAGAATATAACAATGGATGTACAGATAGAATTTCAAACCCTTTGTTTGTAGAAAAAAATTCTATAATATATTCAACTTTTGGTGATGTTTATTATGTCGATGGGATATTTACAGCAAGTGATGAAGTTAATATATTCAAACATGAAAGGCTAAACAAATACACTGGTTTGTTTGTGGCTACAATTATGAAGCAAAATAAATATAAATATTCATTTGGAAGAAAAGCTTTTAAAAATAAATTCACGAAAGATAGAATTCAATTACCAGTAGATTTGCAAGATAACCCAGACTGGCAATTTATGGAAGACTACATTAAATCTTTACCCTACAGCTCTAACCTTAAAAGCGACTAAATCAAGATAATAAATAACAAAAATATGTTCAAAATATCGCAGAGGCAGCAAAAATCATCAATAGTCTCAAACCCAAATTGTTATCTAGGAAATCAAGTTCCTGGAAAAACTCTTGAAATCTATATCATATTCGGTGGAGAAGTTAGAGTTCTCTTTTGGTGGGTGGGGAGCAAACATTTAAACAAAAACCTTAAATATTGACCTTGATTAATGGTACTATATATGGTACCATTGTGATGATTAATTTATAATTAAAGAGAAGTTACCAAAATGAGCTATTTAATTGCTAGTGAAGCTAGAAAAACCTTATATACATTAATTGATGAAGTTGCAGTAAGTCATGAACCAACTTTGATAAAAGGAAAAAGAAATACTGCGGTTTTGTTATCAGCAGAAGATTGGGACGATATACAGGAAACTTTATTAGTATCATCAGACAAAAATCTAAGTGATTCCTTGATAAAAGGGAAGAGTACACCTTATGAAAAATGCAGTACTAAACTGGATTAGCAATGTATACTTTATATTATACAAATGATGCTAAAAAAGATTTTAAGAAAATAAAACAATCAAATCTTAAGGTAAATTGTTTGCAATTGCTGGGTTTAGTGGAGAATAATCCATTTCAAACTCCTCCACCCTATAAAAAACTTAAAGGTGCTTATATGGGTATGTACTCACGTAGAATTAATTTACAGCACCGTCTTTTTTACGAAGTTGATGAAGATAAAAAACGAGTTAAAGTGCTAAGAATGTGGAGTCATTATGGAGATAATTAGATACCACTATTTTGTTAAAGATTTCCTCAACTAATACCAAATTCTTTAGCTAGGTTAGTTTTTTAGGGGAGTTGTCTATATTTAGATATTCATTGTAAAGCTTCAAATTTAATCTGACAGAGTTGTAAAAAGAAAGTAATCTATTCGTAAGTTGAATATATTGCATTTAACCACTTAAACAAGAGATTAAAAATGAGTCAATTAGAAAAAATCATCAAACCCAAATTAGGACTTTTAGAATTAGCGAAACAGCTTGGTAATGTAAGTCAAGCGTGTAACGTTATGGGATATTCAAGGGATACCTTTTATCGTTTTAAAGAATTATATGAAAATGGTGGGGAAGCTGCGCTACAGGAAATCAGCCGCAAGAAACCTATTATGAAAAACAGAGTGCCTTCTGATGTAGAGCAAGCCGTCATAGATTTTGCTATTGCAAACCCTGCTTTAGGACAATTACGAGCTAGTAATGAGCTGAAGCAACAAGGTGTTTTAATATCAAGTAGTGGAGTTCGTTCTATTTGGTTGCGTAATGATTTAGAGACAATGCGTAAGCGTCTAAAAGCCTTAGAAGCTAAATCAGCGCAAGATGGTATGATATTAACTGAAGAACAGCTAGCAGCTCTTGAGCGGTCTAAAGCTAGCAAAGTAGCTCATGGTGAAATCGAGACTGAGCATCCTGGGTATCTTGGTTCACAAGATACTTACTATGTAGTTAATATGAAGGGGGTTGGTAAAATTTACCAACAAACTTTTGTTGATACATATTCTAAAGTGGCGCAAGTAAAACTTTATACTGAGAAATCAGCTATTACTGCAGCTGATATACTAAATGATAGAGTGCTGCCATTTTATACAGAACAAGGCCTTAGCGTGCTTCGTATACTCACTGATCGCGGTACTGAATATTGTGGTAAACCTGAGCATCATGCCTATCAACTTTATTTAGGAATTGAGAATATTGATCACACAAAAACAAAGGTTCGTAGTCCGCAAACTAACGGTATTTGCGAGAGGTTCCATAGAACTATGAAACAAGAGTTTTATGATATAGCATTTCGCAAAAGAATATACGGCTCTGTAGAAGAGTTACAAATTGATGTTGATTTATGGATTAATAAGTACAATACTCAAAGAACACATTCAGGAAAGCATTGTTATGGAAAAACACCTATGCAAACCTTTCTTGATTCAAAACACATTGCTTTGGATAAGAATATTCCTAGCTACGTGAATGAGTGTCAGACACATGATACTCAGAACTTATCTGACAGTAATTATGCTGTATGATAAGTAGAGCTCTGTCAGATCAAGTGTAGTGTTTTACATATTCATATACGGTAGAACGATTAATACCGAAGTGATTAGCAATATCTGTTTTTCCTTTTAAAATCAACCGCC
>JALZUF010000141.1 GCA_023301785.1 Alphaproteobacteria bacterium
TGTTGTTTTTCAGTCTATTCTGACTTGATTTTAGTGTGAGGAGAATTCAAAGTTAGCGAAAACCACACGGGACTTGCTCTTGACTTTTCTGTCAAGACATACCACGAGCCACTGATACACACATCAGATCCCAAGAGGTTATGAGCCTCGCCTAACTGCGAGCACAGAAAGTAACAGCTAGCACGCTCGAGAGAACTGAGTTTGCTGGGCAAAGTTTGGTCGAACCCGAGTTTTTGACCAAAAAGTTTTGAGATTGAAAAACCTCGCCCGTGAGGAGTAAAAATAATGGCAGAGTCCTCCAACAACATCACGGCGCTCATCAGAGGCATCTCAAAGTTCGATGGCTCACCCGCCAAGTTTCCTGACTGGAAGCGTGCACTTCGCGCTATGCTCAGGCTGGGCCGTCCCGAAATTTTTTACATTTTGGACGGAGGCAAAAAACCGCAGGAAATTTATCAGAACGTTTCTGGTATCGAACGGACCGCGACTGCTGCGGGCACAGCAGCAGACACAGCACGGACACCCCTACGTACAAGAACTGGGGACGAAGACCTAGGTCAACAGGACCAAGGCGGACATCAAGGACTACAGGCAGGAGACATACGGAGCGATGCAGAAGGTGGACTACAACACGAACTGCGGCAAGCTAGCCAGAGCCCTGC
The DNA here is from genome assembly GCA_023301785.1 of Alphaproteobacteria bacterium. Classification (GTDB taxonomy): domain Bacteria; phylum Pseudomonadota; class Alphaproteobacteria; order Micavibrionales; family Micavibrionaceae. Next base: position 663 of record JALZUF010000141.1, read on the forward strand.
TCTTGACCTTGCAGCTGCCATGTACCGGCTCAGGACAGCACAGCACGAGGACAGCACTTCTGGACCACTACTGCTTAACGAGGAGGAGATTGCTACCTGGAACAAGAACAACGCAGCACTCTTCAGCATTCTGTACCTGACTACCGTTGGAGCAGCAGGGAGCTTGATGTCTAGGTTTGAGTCAAAATCAGGTGAAATCGCAGACGGGCAAAAAGCCTGGATATCTTTGTGTGACAAGTACGAAAACAACTCAAGTCAGCGTCGCCGCACTCTCATGCGCAAGTTAGAACACTCACGCATGGAACCTGGGGAAGACCCTGATACGTATTTCGTTAGGATCGAGCAGCTGATAGATGATCTCGCAGTACTGGACGAACCTATCACACAGCACCGCAAAATGGACGTCATTTTGAACGGACTGACCAGCGATTACAACCTTGTAAAGTTTCAAGCTATGAAAGACTCAGAACTCTCATTAGATGATCTCATACTGATGATGAGGAACCTATACGTAAACGGTCTCATCAGGAGACCAGGATACACCAACCACAGAGGTTCAGCAATGTTCTCTGATGGTTCGATGACAATGGATAAATCCCGGCTGAAATGTCACGGCTGCGGAAAATTTGGCCATTTCAAAATCGACTGTCGTGCTAACACAGCAGGCAGGGGTAGACCCAGCAGGAAGGTAGACACATCTTCCACGAAAAAGACAACTGCTCGTAACACATGGTGTTCTTTCCATAAATCAACCTCGCATAATGATTCAGATTGTTACAAGCTGAAACAACTTGACACGATGCAACCACGTGCTGGAAATAAGTCACACGGGAACGCGCATACAGCGATGGCCCAGGCTTGGCACAAAAACGGTTCAGATCGTATGACACACACCCGGAGTCCCTGTGTCGGAAAAAGAAACACACCTAGCGCTGGAAATAGACGCGACAATGGTAGAGAACATAAAGCAAACACTGCTGTACACACAGTGCAATCATATGACGAGGAACAAGAAACAGAAAAACACATGTATGCAGGATCCGATGAAACGCATTCGGATGAATCAATGGGATTCTCTTTTTCGGTAGAAGACGCACAACAGATGCGCACAGAGCCCATGCAAAAGGCATGCGCTGAAGAAGCGCGCACATCGCGCAGAGCGACTCACCAACACAGCCAGAACAAGGCCACGGTACGAAAAGTCGTCCCGGAGACTACACGGAGAGAGACCGTACAGCCCGGAGGGACCGAGAATGGTTGGATACCCTCGGTACAAGAAGAAGAAGAGGAAATGGAAACTATGGGATTCGCATTTGCCTCACATACATCGCCAACATGCGAAGCGACTAACCAAAACAGCCAAAACATGGCTACGGTAGACACAGTCGTCACGACTACACGGGAACAGGCCGAGTCGGGAGAATCTGAGCGTGATACAGCACCCTCAGCACAAGGAAATATATCGTCACCACGCGAAACGACTAACCAAAACAACCGAAAAACGGATATGGTAGGAAAAGTCGTCACGACTACACGGGAACAGGCCGAGTCGGGAGAAACCGGGCGTTTTACAGCAACCTCGGTCGGGCATGAAACACCTCAAGAGTATTCATCGCCAAGAGAAACGCAGACTGCGTTTATATCGACGCACCAAGAACACAGTCTAAACATGACTATGGTGGTCGACAGCGGAGCATCAAGCCACTACGTGGACGACAAGCTCATCAAAGGAATCAAGACAAGAATGTTCGAGTTTAAGATACTCGAGAAACCAAGTATCATCACCACTGCTGGGATGCATCAACTTCACGGAACAGCAACCGGAAAACTAAGGGTCAAGGTTACTGACTCACATGGCGAGAAGAAAACAGTTATTCTTCCCGTTACCATCGTAAGTGGGATAGGTAGACACCTATTTTCATCTGTAGCTGCACAAACCAGAGGTTTCAAAACAACAATCTCTGACGATCCGAGTATCGAAAACAGCACCTACAAATTCCCACTGCACAAGAAAGGACAGCTCTTCATGATAAATATGGAGATATTGGAACGCCCACGGACTGCTACCACGCAGACAGCGCTGCTATCTAGCCAAACAACCATCTGGCATCAGCGTTTAGGGCATATTAACGAAGCAAGTATGAAAACACTTCGAGATCAACCTGGAACAGGAGTATCGTTCAAGGATCCCTTGACACCCTGTGGAACATGCGCCTTAGGCAAGAGCGCACAGAAGAAACATCCCAAGACCAGCAACGAGACTACGACAACACCGTTCGAGCTCGTGTTTACAGACCTGGCCGGACCCTTCAAGACTGCATTGGACGGTTCGAGATACATCAGCAAATTCACCGACCACAACACCAGATTCAAGGCCGTCTACACCATACACAGCAAAGACCAAGCGTTCGAGACATTAAACTACTTCATCCAAGACTATGTGATACCACAAGGACTTCGGATTCAACGGCTAAGGTGTGACAAAGGGGGTGAATATATGGCCCACTACTATCAAGACTTTTGTAAAGAAACTGGCATTGTTCAAGAATTTGCCGCCACGAATACTCCCCAACAGAACGGGATATCAGAGCGCGACGGCAGGACCATACTGAATATGACAAGGTGTTTATTGGTAGACACAGGATTGCCGAAATATCTATGGGCTGAGTTGTGTGCAACAGCCACGTATCTGATAAACCGTGCACCGCACAGCGCCCTGAACGGCGACTCCCCATACATGAGACTTTACGGTAAAGTTCCTAAGCTATCAGCACTACGCGTGATCGGGGCACGAGCCTTCGTGCACATCGAAACGCATATTCATAAATTAGAGAAAAAGGCTTGGGAAGGAATCATGGTAGGATACGGCAAGGACAGCCGGTCTTATCGCATCTACAATCCGCACAACCGCAGGATTACCGAAAGTAGAAACGTGACTTTCATCGAAACTCCCCCAAGGAACCTTACAAAAAGCAAGATTGACACGTCTCTCGCCGAAAACGAAGCCGAAAAGGATACAGCGCACGAGGAGGACGTACTTGACCATCTGTCCTTAATCCAGTCAAGCTCAAACGGCGACACGCATCAATCAAAGCATTTTCTCAGCCAGTTGGAAGAGGTTCGCAGGAACGAACCACTGCACGAAGCAGGAGGAGCAAGTAGCACATCTACACCTCCATCGGAAGCATCTTTTGGCCAACCCTCCGAGATGGACCAACAACAAGAAGAAAACGATCAAGATATTACGCCAAGTTCTTCAGATCAACTATCGCCTACTCCAGAACAACGACAGTACGTCGTGATACCAAGGCAAACACGGTCAGCAGGACCGGTTCAGCCAACAACAGAAGAAGACATGAACGATAATTCGCGGGACGTCAGAGCCTTGCAACCATTCCTACGATCACCGGTAAGAGAAACTACCACCGACCATGCACACGAAACACCGTCACCCGGACATGTTTCCTATGCATACATCACGCAAACTGCAGTTCAATCTAATCCCGATCCAGCTAGCATTCCTCTGCCCAACACATGCGCAGAAGCCAAAGCATCCGCTCAGGCAGAAATGTGGACCAAGGCAATGGACAAAGAGATGAACAGATTGAAAGAAAACGAAGTGTACGATCTAGTACCGAGATCTACTGTACCTTCAACCTGCAAGGTGATCGGAACACGTTGGGTTTACAAGGTCAAAAGCGACTTTACTTTCAAGGCTAGAATAGTATGTCAAGGCTGGAGCCAGAGACCCGGCATTGACTGCGGAGCTACCTTCGCACCGGTATGCCGTATCGAAAGCATACGGGTACTATTGGCCATAGCAACCCAGTTCGATTGGGACATATACATGTGTGATGTACAGAGTGCATTCTTACAAAGTCCAATCGATCAACCAACGTATTGCAAGCAACCACCCGGATACGAGGTACCTGGACAAAATCCGTCCAATCCTCTGGTCATGAAACTAAAACAAGCAGTTTACGGCTTACGTACAGCCAGCCGGGTATGGTACACTACACTGGACAAAGCACTAACGGAATTAGGCTTTGAGGCGACCAGAAGCGACCCTTGCGTCTACATATACAAAAAGAGCAACGGATTCGCATATCTCACGATATACGTGGATGACATCCTCCTAACATCACCGGACAAGATACTACTCGGAGCGCTAAAGGCGAAATTAATGGAAAGGTTTTCCATGACGGATTTGGGAGAAGTTTCCCTTATACTAGGCATGAAAATTACACGAGACCGCGCGAAAAAGACACTGACCGTCAGCCAGACGGACTACACGAAGTCCATCCTCGACAAGTTCAACATGACCGACTGTTCACCGGTTTCCACACCAGGTGTAGGAGTCGAACTATCACCGGATCAACCAGCAGATATGCTACTGGACACTGAAGGCGTCAAACTCTATCAGAGTTTGGTAGGCTCACTATTGTACGTTTCTCGGACAAGCCGATGGGACATAGCCTACAGCGTTTTACAGCTAACAAGGGCGACAAGCAAACCATCGAAATTACACTTAACTCGCGCTAAACATTGCCTCCGATACCTTAAAGGACACCCTACCTTGGACATCATTTTCAAACAGTGTGACAAGTTCACATTAGAAGGAATATGTGATGCCAGCTTTGCGTCTGACGTAAAGAAGCGGAGGAGCGTCAGTGGTTACATGTTCATGCTAGCAAATGCACCCATCTCTTGGGCTTCTTCACTTCAAACGCTCACGGCATTATCAACCGTCGAAAGCGAACTTACTAGCATTGTGTACTGCGCAAAAGAAGCATGTCACCTGAGAGGCCTACTGTTTGAGTTAGGCGTCAATCGTTTTCAAACGATTAAAATATCGAACGACAACACAGGAGCAATGACAGCCATTGGCAACGAGACCATCTCAGCAAGAACAAAGCACCTGCAACTGAGGAAAGCATTTGCTGCTGACCTCCTGAATAAGGAGATAATTTCGATGAGCTACACGCCAACAGCAGAACTGATTGCGGATATTTTAACTAAATGTCTAAGCAAAGGTCAGCACGAGAAACTGGTATCACTGGTTCAAAACTACACAGCATGAAGTTTCCGCAGCAAGGGAACAACTACAACGACAACAACAAAAGAGGACACCGCAACACTGGTTGCAGCAATCACGCGGCAATGGAAACAAACAAAAAAGCAATGCACATCATGCATTTTGGACATCTACACATGGATATATGGATATCAGCAACCAAGCAGGATACAGCAACCTAACAAGAAAGGGAACTACAAAGCAAAAGGCAACAAGGAACGATCGAGTGGGGAGACAACCAACACCGAAGATATGCCCAAAGGCGGAAGAAACATGGATTCACCCGAAGAGCCTGGTGACTCAACCTAAGCGACCAATCAGAGCAAAGAGAACCATATTGAA
>JALZUF010000142.1 GCA_023301785.1 Alphaproteobacteria bacterium
TTGATTAATATGTCAAATAAATAGTATAATTTGTGATGGCATTAACGTTTACACCATATCTTTTGGCTTTTGGTGTCGCCACTGGCGGCGCTGATATGACCAACAGCGAAGATTTCCACGCGCAGAACTACGTGGAAAGAACGCCGCCTATGTTCCAATGCGATACACCTGATATGAGCAATGCTTCTGAACAGTTAAAGCTAGAGAATGCGTTTTCAACGTCTGTTCGTGTTAACCTATATTACGATCATACGCCTTATGCTGATACTCCATTTGCCGTAGGCAGTGGTGTTGTGATTGACCCATCAGGTATCATTGTCACGAACCATCATGTTATTGACGATGGTAGAAAAGTTAAGGTGTTAATTTCAGATGCAACGGGAAACCCAGATAACGCCGTTGAATATGAAGCGGAAGTTGTAGGCGCAGATAGCCTTGCTGATATAGCTGTTTTAAAAATAAACACAGATGCAGATTTGCCATGTAGCGTTTTCGCAACAGCAGATTCTGTTGAGGTCGGGGATACAAGCTTTGTGATTGGCAATAATGCTGTTGACTATTTTTCTTATAGTGCAGGAACGGTTTTACGTCATGGCGCTTATATAAATAAAAGCTTATTAAGAGTGACTGAGCATGACATGCCTGTAACCACTGGTTTTTCTGGTGGGGCGGTATTTGACGAAAACGCGCAAATATCTGGGATCACAGGGTATAAAGATACTGTTCATGATACGCAAAGCTTCTCAATTCCTGTTGATATGGCGACAGAAAGTATTAACAGAGTTATCCAATATGGTCATGCCAATCATGGGGCAAGCGGTATGAAAATTCGTGATTTGCCAATATCAATAGCGGAACGATATGACCTGACCCATGGAATAATAATTGTGGATCCTATTGATGAAGGGATGCCGTCTGCAAAAGCGGGCTTACAGCAAATTGATGTTATTACGCACATAAATGGAGATAAAGTAGAAGATCGTCGAGATTATATTGCAAAAATGTCCCAAAGTTACCCAGGGGATGAAGTTAACCTTGGTGTTTGGCGCTTAGGTCAAACTTTTGAAACCTCAGTAACATTGATTGATAGGGCTGAATTCTACGATATCAGACGAGCGGCAAGGGCAACACAGGACGCGACAGCGGCTCCACCTATAATCAAAGCTCCTTAATATTATGAAAAATAAATTGACTTTTCTTATGATTTGCCTTATCAAAAATAGGTGATAATTAGAAAGATCGAAAATGTCTTTATCGGTATTCAAAAAAGCTTTGCCTATTGCGCCACTGCTCGTGGCATTTACCAGTGGTGCGCAAGCGAACCCGCAAGGCACGCAAACTGAGCATGAAGCATTTTCTTGCCCTGATACTGGTCTATCTGAAATGTCATGGTCTGAAAGACTGCAACACGTATTTTCTGCGACAGTCATTGTTCATACTGATGATCATGGGGCGCATGGCAGTGGCTTTATTGTTGATCCAAGCGGATTGATCGTAACGAATGCCCACGTCTTAAGTGGCGCAGAATCAATCTCAATACAATTCTATGAACAAGGGGTACCAGATAACCTTGGTAGCATCACGACATCATTTGAAATTATAGGAGCCGATCCTCATTCAGATTTAGGTGTTCTTAAGGTTAATATGGATGATGATTTACCGTGTCTTATATTATCTGAAGATGATAAATCCTATTTAGGCGAAGATGTTTTTGCAATCGGTAGTCCTAATCGTGATTTTTTCTCACTAACAAAAGGCATCGTTTCAAGCGTTGATAGAACAAAAGATTACAGTCCCGCTCTTACCTACAATATACAAACAAATTCAGATATGGATAGGGGAAGTTCTGGTGGGATATTGTTTGCTAAAACAGGAGAGGTTATTGGTGTTAATTATCTCATGTCTTCAGTTGGACAGTCCGCTATAGGCTTCAATTATGCTATACCATCAAGCATTACGCACGATGTTGTCACTGAAATAATAGAAGAGGGCGCCGTTGCCCGTGGTTGGTCTGGTTTAGATTACAGTAATATAACTTTGAATTTTGAGAAAAGCGGTAAAGTTGAAAAAGGTGTTGTTATTACGGCGCAGGTGGCCATGGGCGAACAAACTGATGAAAATAGTTTACGCATAGGGGATGTAATCGTTGCGGTCGATGGCAAAGATATAGACACCTATGTGGATATGCGTCGCCATGAATTAATAAATAGACCGGGAGATGTCCTTGAGGTCGATGTTCTTCGTAATGGGGTCGGTTATAGAGAAAAAGTTGATTTTACGCTCTTAGATGAACAGCAATTTTTAAAGAATAATAAAGCAGAAACTTGGACGCCTGTTCTTAGTGGTGAAGTTGAATCACCCTCGCCGTCATTAGGTCCTAGTCTTACGCGGTGATATCCACTTGTGATCCACGCGGTAGTTGAAGCGCTGGATTACTTTGTGATGCTGGCGCGGCGGGGCGGCCTAATAAAACATCAGCATCGTTAGGATTAAACCCTACTGTCACATTGGTTGAAGTTTCTCCCGTTTCGTCTGTGAAGCGTTGAATAAGGCGAAAGCTGCCATCATCTTGTCGATCAATTACATTTTCAAAAGCAGTCGTACTGCCTGATTCATTTTGTTGAATAACGGTTCGTGTTGAGCGGTCAGGTGTGGTTACGACTTCTTCGACACGCGTGAATTTATTACCATTGGAATTTTCAAATTCTTGTGTGCGCCTAAATCCATCTTCTGTATCTTCGATATTCTCTGAAATGAGGTTAGGGCCTTTGCCCGCATTCGCATTGCTCTTATCATCAGAATTTACATTTTTATTTCTGGCGCTGTCTTGCGATAAAATAACTTGGTCTTGGACACGATCAATCTTTTTCGGTGGGATAGCGTTTTGAAAGTCCGTCGACGTGCTTTGCGTTTGCTGGTTACGTTTTTGTGCCAGCTGCGTTAAGAGGCGCTCAATCGCCGCGTTTGAGTTTTGAATATCCATGATGCCTATAACACCACGTCAAAATTTAAGAATGAAAAAGTCTGTACTAACATTTTAATAACCTATAGATAACAAAAAGACAGCGTCACAATGACACTTCTTCAAAATTTTCTATCGGTTACATTTGCTATCCTAGCGAGGCGCAACTGATAATTAAATAACTAGACTTATACATAGGGTATTTCTAAATAAAGCTGTTTTCAAGAAGAAAATAGGCATACCATGGTGGCTATACACAACGCCATTTTTCTATGGAAACACAATATATGCTTTTAAATAACAACGGAAAACGCGCGCTCATCACTGGTGTAACAGGGCAGGACGGTGCGATTCTGGCGGAAATGCTCATTAAAAAGGGCTATGAAGTGCATGGATTGCGGCCATATTCCGCCGTGCCTGATACGGCGCGTATCGCGCATTTAGATGATTTAAAATTACATTATGGGGATATGACTGATGGCGGAAATCTCTGCCGTTTACTTGACCAACTACAACCAAATGAGATTTACAACATGGCCGCACAAAGCCACGTTCATGTCAGTTTTGATGTACCTGAATCTACGGCGAACATAAATGCGCTGGGGGCATTACGCCTGTTGGATGCAATGCGAATGATTGGCGCGAGTAAGAATGATATGCGCTTCTATCAAGCGTCTAGCTCAGAGATGTATGGACGTAGCGCCGCGCCGCAAAATGAAAAAACAACGTTTGAGCCGTGTAGTCCGTATGGTACGGCAAAGCTTTTTGCCTATTGGACAACTAAAAATTATCGCGATGCGTATGATATGTTTGCCGCCAACGGTATTTTGTTTAACCATGAAAGCCCGATACGTGGTGAAGAATTTGTTACCCGTAAGATAACGCAAAGTGTCTGTGAAATAGAAGCAGGTATGCGCGATAAAGTATCATTAGGGAATTTAGATTCAAAACGTGATTGGGGACACGCCCAAGACTATATGGAAGGCGTCTGGAAAATTCTACAAATGCCAGAGGCTGATGATTATGTGCTGGCAAGCGGTGAAGCGCACAGTGTGCGGGACTTTGTTGAGATTGCTTTTGCTACGATTGGCACACAAATCATCTGGGAAGGTGAGGGTATTGATGAAGTTGGCCGTGATAAGATGACAGGTAAAATCATGATTGATATTAACCCTAAATTTTTCAGGCCAAATGAAATACATCATCTTCTTGGCGATGCCACAAAGGCAAAAGAAAAATTAGGATGGAAACCAAAATTTACATTTGAAGGTTTGGTTGAAGATATGATGAAGGCAGACCGTATCGTGGAATCTGGACAAAAAATACGTGCCGCTTGATTTAAAAAATAAAAAAATATGGGTGGCGGGTGAAACTGGTATGGTTGGACGTGCTACAGTAAGGGCACTAAAGAACGAAAATGCTCAACTATTATCCGCGCCACATAGTGTTTTAGACTTAACAAACCAACAACAAACCTTTGATTGGTTACATGATAATAAGCCTGATATTATCATCATGGCCGCCGCCAAAGTTGGCGGTATTGGCGCAAATGCCAGTGATCCTGCTGGGTTCCTATTTCAAAACAGCGCTATGGCGCAAAACGTTATCCATGGCGCCTATAAAGCGGATGTGAAGAAGCTTGTATATTTAGGGTCATCCTGTATTTACCCCAAAATGGCGGAGCAACCAATTAAGGAAGAAGCACTTATGACGGGTGCGCTGGAGCCAACAAATGAGGGTTATGCCTTAGCAAAAATAACAGGATTAAAGTTGTGTCAGTATTATAATAAACAATATGGATGTGATTTTATTTCCGCGATGCCAACAAATTTATATGGTGTCAATGATAGCTTTGACACCGAAAACTCTCACGTTATTCCAGCCTTGATTTTAAAAATTCATGAAGCAAAACAACAGAATAAAAAAGAGGTCACTTTATGGGGAACAGGAAACGCTTTGCGTGAATTTCTCTATGTTGATGATTTGGCCAATGGCCTTGTTTATCTTCTGAAAAATTACTCTGATGCCGCTCCCATAAATATTGGTAGTGGTCAGGAAATAACAATCCATGATCTTGCACATAAACTTAAAGATTTGATTGGTTACGAAGGTTCTATCGCGTTTGATGATACCAAACCTGATGGCACACCACGAAAATTGCTGGATAGCAGTAAAATAAACGCCATGGGCTGGCAAGCCCAGACCCAGTTGGATCATGGCTTGTCACAAGTTTATGAGTGGTATTTAGGCCGCCAAAAGTCCCTCGCGGCGTAACAACGCATCAGGATCAGCATCGCGCCCACGGAAACGTTTATATAAAACCTCTGGTGGCTCACTTCCACCTTTAGACAATATCTCATCTTTATATTTTTTCGCAATTTCTTGGTTATAAAGTCCTTGCTCCTCAAACAATTCAAACGTATCGGCATCTAAAACTTCCGCCCATTTATAACTGTAATATCCTGCGGCATAACCACCGGCAAAGATATGTGAGAACGATGTCGACATTGGCCCTGCTAAACGTGGGAACAAACGGGTATCTTCTGTCGCTTTATCTTCAAACGCGGCAACATCATCAATGGTTGCGGGGTCTGCTGTGTGCCAACGTATATCCATTAGGCCAAATCCAACCTGACGTAGGCCGCCCATGCCAACCATAAAGTTTTTGGCGTTATTGACTTTGTTGATCAGGTCTTCAGGAATCTCTTCACCTGTTTCATAATGCTTAGCAAATAGATCAAGCGTTTCTTTTTTGTAAGCCCAATTCTCTTGCACCTGCGATGGCAATTCAACAAAATCCCAAAGTACGGATGTGCCTGAATGCGAGGCATAGGTTACGTTTGACAGTAGCGCGTGTATCGCGTGTCCCATCTCATGAAACAGTGTTGTGACCTCGCCAAAGCTTAACAATGATGGCGTTTCTTTAGTAGGTTTAGTGAAGTTACAAACGATGGCCACAATAGGTTCAAGGATATTCTGATGCTCTAACCCTTGGTCACGATAACTGGTTTTCCATGCCCCAGATTTCTTACCTGTTCTTGGGTAGAAGTCGGCGTAAAGTACGCCAACAAACTTATCATTTTCTTCATTGAAAACTTCGTAAGCGGTTACATCTTTGTGCCATGTTGGAATATTTTCTGCGGCTTTAAAGGATAAACCAAACAGCTTACTGAAATGCGTAAACACGCCATCCAAAACTTTATCAAGTTGGAAGTAGGGGCGGAGTTCTTCTGATGAATAATCAAAAAGTTTTTGTTTTAATTTTTCACTGTAATATCCAACATCCCAAGGTTGAATATCGCCTTCAAAACCTAGCTCGTTTGCAAAGGCTTGTAAGTCTTTCAAATCCTTCTCAGCGGCAGGTCTGTAAGCCGCAGCAAGTTTTTCACTGAACTCAATAACAGTATCAGGTGTTTTCGCCATACGACGTTCCAATACAAAATCGGCGTAAGTATTATAACCAAGCAGCTTTGCTTTTTCATCGCGTAAACGCACGACATCTAAGACAATGCCAGAGTTATCAAATTCATCTTTATAAGCGCGGTTACCGAACGCACGCCACATATCTTCACGAAGTTGACGATTATCAGCATAAGTTAGGAACGGACCAAAGCTTGGGTAATCCAAAGTGAATATCCATTTGCCATCAAGGCTTTTTTCTTCTGCCGCCATTTTCGCGCCTTCAATCGCGCTCTTGGGAAGGCCAGCCAAATCTGCTTCGTCTTCAATAATTAGTTCATACTTCTCAGCAGATTTCTTGGCGTTATTCATAAAGTTAGGACCAAGCGTCGACATCTCTTGAGAAATCTCACGTAAGCGCGCCTTCTTATCATCATCAAGCAATGCACCAGAACGCACAAACCCAATATAAGTATCTTCAAGCAATGTATGTTGTTCAACGTTCAAACCAAATGTCTCACGTGCCTCGTAAACCGCTTTTACTTTCGCGAACAAGTCTTCGTCTAAGGAAACATCACTAGAGAAGTTTGCGTTTAATGGCCCAAGTTCTTCAGCCAACGCTTCTAATTTGTCAGTACCCGCCGCAGAGAGTTGATTGTAGAAAATAGACGTAATACGGCTGAGCTTTAAAGAGGACATCTCAAGCGCCACAACAACATTCTCAAAAGTTGGAGCATCACTATTGGCCTTGATCGCTTCAATATTCTCACGCGCCATTTCAATCGCAGCCGTGACCGCAGGAAGGTAATCATCTTCTTTGATAAGATCAAAAGGTGGCGCGCCATGTGGAGCAGGGGAATTGCTAAGTAATATATTGTCAGTCATCATTTTCTATTTCTAATAGGGTTGATTCTTTATAAGGGTAGAGTATAAACATTTTTATGAATGATGTACCAGTTTCTAAGCAATTTGATGATATTTATTTCTCAAAAAAAGACGGATTAGCCGAAACGGCGTATATTTTCTTAGACGGTAACAATTTACCGCAAGCTTGGCAGGATAAATCACAATTCACCATTTTTGAAACTGGCTTTGGCACAGGACTGAATTTCTTAAGTGCCTGGAAATTATTTGAACAAAACGCGAAAGAAGGGCAGACGCTCGACTTTATCTCTGTTGAAAAATATCCGTTAAAGCCGAAAGAAATTTTAGATGCCTTATCTCATTGGTCGGACGAGTTTGGTGGTCGCCTTGCACAATTGGTGGAGCATTACCCCATTCGTGCCTTTGGTTTCCATCGTATTAAAATTAGCGAAAAAATTACGCTAACTTTAATTTTCGATGACGTTGATGCGGCATTAAAAAATATTAATACACTTATTGACTGTTGGTTTTTGGATGGGTTCACACCGTCTAAAAACCCAGAAATGTGGAGTGATACATTATTCAAAGAAATGGCACGATTGTCACCTGACGGGGCAAGTTACGCTACTTTCACATCGGCTAGTTTTGTACAGCGTGCCCTTGAACAAAATGGTTTTAGCGTTGAGAAACAAAAAGGTTTTAATTACAAACGCGATATGATTAAGGGCGTAAAAACAACGTCCACTGTTTCTCCTGTTGCGGCAGTAGAAAAGCAACAACCTAAAGCCGTTGCCATCATTGGGGGTGGACTTGCGGGGGCATCGTGCGCTTATGTGCTTAAGCAATATGGATTTAAGCCAACGATATATGAAGCTAGTAATAGCTTGGCTCACGGCGCGTCTGGTAATAAAGTAGGCCTGTATAACCCAAGGTTTTCAAAGCTTAGAGATGATCTGTCTGATTTCTTTGCACCAGCTTATGCGCAACTAATCCGTACGGCTCAGGCCGCAAAAGGCGATATTGGTTTCCATCCTTGTGGCGCCATTCATTTAATGAATGATGCTGGTAAAGAAGAGCGCTATCGCTCGATGGTCGAGCATTGGGATTGGTCAGCTGATCATGCGCAAATCATTGATAAGAAAACGGCAAGTGAGATTGCAGGGATTCCTTTAGACCATGATGCTTTATATCTGCCAGATTCCGGATCAGTGTCTCCTTATAAACTTTGTCATTATTATGCGGCGGATGTTGAGGTTAAATTAAACACGTTCGTACATGATATTACTACTCTAGAAGAAGATGCTGTGATACTGGCGTGCGGCGGACAGGTGACAGATTTTGATTGTCTGAAATGGTTACCTATTGAAACCGTACGCGGACAGATTTCTGTATTAGAAGAAACGAAGGCGACCAAAAACTTAAAATGTAATATTCACTATGGAGGATATATGTCTGCCGCCAAAGATGGTCTGCACTCTATTGGCTCAACATTTGAAAAATGGGTTGATCACAAAAAAGTGTTAGATCGCAATCATGATGATAACTTAAATAAGTTACGAGAAAACATCAGCCACTTTGCAGACGTAGATTTCAAAATTGAAAGTGGTCGCGCAGGGTTCCGTTGTGCCACAAATGATCGTTTCCCTGTTGTCGGAAAAGTGCCCCTTCACAAGAATACGTATGTCACGGTAGCATTTGGCTCTCATGGGGTTGTAGGATCTATCGCGGCAGCGCATCATTTAGCCGATTTATTGCGTGGTGTGACGGTTTCTTTGCCTGTGAACACGCAATATGCGCTCTCACCGCAACGTTTTGTCGATAGGGCGAAGAAAAAAGGGCGCGACATCATATAAAGACGTGGTAAACTGTTTTTTCGTCGTTTTCAGACGTAAGTTTAACAATACAGTATGAGCGTTCAATTATGGATTTTTCACTTTACCCTTTTTTTGCAGGTCTAGGCCTTGTTGTGACCTTTATCCTTTTTAGGCTGGGTATAAAATACGCAAACCATATTGGTTTAGTTGATCAACCAGGGGGCCGTAAAACACACGAGGGTGCTATCCCCCTTATTGGTGGTTTGGTTATTATTCCTGTTTATGCCGCACTGGTTTATTCATCGGGATTAAACACACAAACATTTCTAGGGCCGTTACTTGGAGGTGTTGTTTTACTTCTATCTATTGGTGCGTTGGATGATAAGGTTCACATTCATCCGTGGGTACGTTTCATCGTGCAAATCTGGTTGGCCTGTTATGTCGTGATTTTTTGTGATGCGAATATTAACAGTCTTGGAAATTTGTTTGGTTTTGGTGATGTTGATATGTGGCCTTGGTTCGGTAAAGTCTTCTCTGTCACTTGTTTGGTTTTGTTAATGAACGCGATCAATATGCTTGATGGTATGGATGGCTTGGGTGGCGGCTTTATCCTTGTTGCGCTTGGGTGGTTAATGACGGCGGCTATGGGCGTTGGCGCAACGATTGCCTTTTGGGCTATGGTGTTCCTAGCCGTCCCAATTTTTGGGTTTTTATTATTTAACGCCCGTTATCCGCTTCATAAAAAAGCCAATGTGTTTTTGGGTGATGCGGGATCGCTATCCTTGGCGCTTATTGTTGGGTGGTTTGCTATACAACTTGCAAAATCCCCAGACCCTATGATGCCGCCTGTGGTTATTATTTGGATTATGACCGTACCAATCATGGACACGTTCGCTATCTTCTTCACGCGTAAAAAACAGGGGCGTAGCCCCTTTGATGCAGATCGTTTGCACATTCATTACAAGCTTAAAGATGCGCTTGGTTGGGATGATAAATACATCACGCCGCTTATTTGGTTGTTGACGATTGTAACAGGCGGCATTGGATATATCGGCACGCAAATTGGTGTGCCAGAATATGTCCTGCTTTACAGCTGGTCAGCCATCCTTTTGGGCTATACTTATTACCGCATAAAGCTAGACGCGTAATTTACAGTCTCGTAAAACGCTCCATTACGGCTGTGGCAACCAAGTCACCTGTAACGTTCAAGGTGGTGCGGCACATATCCAATATACGGTCGACACCTAAGATAATAGCAATACCCTCTGGCGGAACGCCAATGCCACTAAGGATGGTGGCCAGCACAATAATCCCTACGCCAGGCGTTGCAGGTGTGCCAATAGAAGCGCCAACGGTAGTAAGCATCAGCAAAAATATCTCGCCATTACTTAAATCAACACCAAAGAGTGAGCATAAGAAAAGAGCCGCCGCCGCTTGATAAAGCGCAGTTCCATCCATATTAATCGTTGCCCCTAATGGGATAACAAAACGCGATACTTTCTCATCAATATCTAAGCGTTCCTCCGCGGCCTTTAATGTAAAAGGAATTGTCGCCGCTGAACTGGACGTTGAGAAAGCAAAAATTTGTGCGTTACGAATGGCTTTTAAAAACGTAAAAATATTACGCTTGGCCAATACCGCAACGAAGATCATATAAACAAGAAACATTAAGAATAACCCAGCCAGCACACTCAGCATATATGCGCCAACACCCGCGATTGTATCAAAACCCATTTGAATAGTCACATTACAGATCAGGCCAAACACCGCATAGGGCGCTAATTTCATTGTCCATTCAATGACTTTCATCGTGGCGGCTTGCGCGAAATGACAGAGGTCTGCAAACGGCTTGCCTGTCTCACGCGGCAAGGTCAACATGACAACACCCAGAATAAGAGAGAAGATCACAATCTGAAGCATATTTTTATTTAAACTCGCTTCGGTGAAATTCACAGGCAGCATATTGGCAATACGATCTGGCACAGTCAGTTGATCAAACATTGTTGCAGGTAAATCAGTGGAGGCTCCCACTTGGTTCATCACACTGGGATCAATATATTGCGCTGGGTTGATAACTTGGATAACAAACACGCCAATTGAAATGGCAATAAATGTCGTCATAAGAAAATAAGGGATGATTTTTAGACCCATGCTTTTTAAGAAACTCAAACTACCACTATCTATCACACCCAATACGATTGAGCTGATGACGAGAGGGACAACAATCATCTTGAGCAATCCTAAAAAGATAACCCCAGGTAGGGCAATCCATGATCCTAAACTGGCGCTTGTAGCAGCATCGGTCATAGCCAATCCCGTTGGGGATAACATCAAGCCCAGCATGATGCCGAGTGCCATACCGAGTAAAATTTTCCACCATAAGTCACGATCCGTCTTTGGTATGTTGTGTGTTGTCATGGCTTATCCCTTTAAATTAA
This sequence comes from Alphaproteobacteria bacterium, assembly GCA_023301785.1. GTDB lineage: Bacteria > Pseudomonadota > Alphaproteobacteria > Micavibrionales > Micavibrionaceae. The sequence continues at coordinate 11,478 of JALZUF010000142.1, forward strand.
AATTTTTTTATGTTTATAATCAACGCATTAGGAAAAATATTAAATAAAAGCGAATGATTTCACGCTTTGATGCGTACTACTAGTGTAAATACTAACGATAAAAACAAAAAATTAAACAAAAGGATTAAAGACTATGAAAAATATTTTATTACTGGCTGGTGCCGCTCTCGTTATGCAAGTAACCCCTGTTTTGGCTGATGGTCATAAAGATGGTCACAAAGGCAAAAAATTTGAAATGCATGATACAAATGGTGATGGTACGATTTCCGAAGCTGAATATCTTGAGCATGCAAAGAAAAGATTCCAAGAACGTGATACAAATGGCGACGGTTCTATTTCTAAAGAAGAAGGTAAAGCGGCCATGGATGCAAAACATGAAAAGCGTAAAGCTATGAAAGAAAAAATGCGCGACAAGATGAAAGAAAAGCGTGCAGAAAAAATGCAAGAAGCTACTGAGTAAAAACAGTAACGTTATAAAAGGAAGCCATTTTGGCAAATAAATTAGAAAATTTAGATGATGAAAGCCTGATGGAATATGTTCTGAAACATGATCATCAGGCTTTCTCCTTACTTGCAACACGCCATGCTAATATGTTTTACGTCAGCGCCTATCGTATATTGATGAATAAACAAGAAGCGGAAGATACAGTGCAAGACGCGTTTTTGAAATTATGGGACAACCCCAAAATTTGGAAAAAAGGCAAAGGCGCAAAATTTACAAGCTGGTTTTATAAAGTTGTCATGAACATGGCGATTGATAAATACCGCAAGAATAAAAAAATATCGAATATCGATATAACAGAACAAGAAGTTGAAGTACTCGCAAGCCAAGATAAAGAACTCGAGAGTACTGAGGAGCAGAAAATTTTAGACACGGCGTTAAAATCTCTACCAGAAAATCAGTTCATTGCACTGAACTTATGTTTTTATGAAGAGATGAGCCGCAAGGATGCTGCAAAAATTATGAAAGTTAGCGTAAAAGCTTTAGAGTCATTATTAATGCGTGCTAAAGCGAAGCTAAAAGACCAGTTAATATATGACGGATACAAAGATATCAAGGAAGGGAGCGCCGCATGAACAACCAAGATTTAAAAAATAAGATAGATAATCGGTACGTGCCGAAACCATCTTCCAATTTAGCGTATCGTATTGCGGACGCCGCAAAACCGAAAGAAAAGGCAGGGTTTGGCTTATCTATAGACAAAGTTTTAGGTCGTTTTTTAATGATCCCTAAACCCGCTTATGTTGCGGCATTCTGTCTGTTACTCGCTGTTACTGCGGTGTTCTATATTGCTACTCCGCAAGAAACGACACCAGTTGACTGGGAATTGTTCTTTGAGATGGAATCAGAAGATTGGCTTTAAGTTGCTGATAAATAACAATTAATTATCACCTTCCCCGCACTTTTTGCACGCATCCTCCTAAACACGATACAATAATAGATCAACATATTTTAGTGGGAATGTATTTATATGAGTCAATTTGGAAGACATGCAAATAAAGGGGCGGCAGATCAGGAAACTGAGATAAAACACGGTAAGGTCACAAAATTACAAGCTTCGCCAGAATCAGGGAAAAGACGCGTTGTTGCGCGAGAGAGTGAAGGGCTACGCCAAGCATTCACGATTGATATTCCATTTAAAGAAGCGGCAAAAGTTAAGCGTAAAAAAACTTATAGTTTTGATGTATATGAAGCCGAAGCAAAAAGTAAATCTTATGGCGGTCAAGAGCGCCGCAAATCATTTTCATCAACAAAAGGTTTTAAGAGCGATAAGGCACCAACAGAATCAGACGGCTTCCACGCGCCACAGTTTAAAGATTTTGGCAGCGACAATCGTTTAAAAGACGCGCAAGGAAAATTTTAAAAGGAAAATATAAAACAAAAGCCTTTAGGCTATGTTTTCAGAATCGCCAGGGATTTTCTCTCCGGCGATTTTCATTTGTTCATGACGCATTCTAAAAGAACGGGCGCGCTCATCGGTCATCTTATCTATACAATGCGGGCAAGACACGCCTTTTTCATACGCATCGCTTTGTAAATCTTCTGGTGATAAAGGGAAGCGACAACCATAGCAAAGCTGGTAAGGGCTTTCTTCTAAATCTTGGCCTACCGCGACGCGGCGATCAAACACAAAACAATCACCATCCCATTTACTTTCCTCGGCAGGGACTTCCTCAAGGTATTTTAAGATACCGCCCTGTAAGTGATAAACTTCTTCAAAGCCATGCGCCATCATATAGCTAGATGCTTTTTCACATCGAATGCCGCCAGTGCAAAACATCGCAACTTTCTTTTGCTTTGTTGGATCCATTTTATCAGAAACGTAATCTTTAAATTCAGTAAAGGTTTCAATTTGAGGATCAATCGCGCCTTCAAATATACCAACCGCCGTTTCATAATTGTTACGGGTATCAATCAATGTGACGTCTGGATCATTAATTAAATCATTCCAATCTTTTGGCTTCACGTATGTACCAACTTGTTTTGTTGGATCGGCCTCTGGCGCCTTCATTGTGATGATTTCTTTTTTAAGACGAACTTTGATGCGGCGGAAAGGGCGTTCTTCTGCACTAGAATATTTTAATTCACCCTGACGCACGCCTGCGACGTCGTCCAGTAAATCAATAATGACATCAATAGCACTACCTTGCCCTGCAATAGTGCCGTTAATGCCCTCAGGAGCAATTAACAGCGTGCCGCAGATGTCATTCTCGTCACAACAGGCGCGAATACGCTTTTGCAACGCAGGCAGCTCTTTAAGCTCAACAAAGCGATAAAGGGCGGCAACAGTCCAAATCTGGCTAGTATCTTGTATCATCAGAGCGTTATACTGATTTAAACGTCAAAATTCAACAATCAAACAATTTACATAACTATTAACAAGGTTAAGTTTTTCTTATATAGTCTTCAAAATTCTAACGGTAAGGAAAACAGTGTTATGATGACGAATTCAACGGAACCAGAATATCATACTTTTGAACAAGTCGTCCCACAGGGTCAGCTTGGTATTTCTGTCGGATGTAATTTGACCTTCTCAACGGTATCTTCCGTTGATGGCGACAAAAGGCTTTTGACGCCTGTGGGCGTTTTGGACGAGGAAACGGCTTCGCTACAAGTTCAGGTTGAGGGTGATATCATGCCTGCTGGGTTTGAGCATGATCATCAGTTCATTGGTGATGAAGAAGATTTCTCGCCAGCATACCTTGAAGTTTGGAGTATGCTTTCAACACTGAAAGATGATATCGCTGAAACTTATTTTGAGGGTGCTGTACGGTCACCAACTATCTCAATTAAATTTGCACGCGGTGTGGATGACATGGTAACAACTCAGTCTAAATCTATGGTCATGAACATCACTGGGCAACCCAATAGTCACCCACATTGGTCTGGTAGATCTCTATCATAACGCCTTTTTCAAATGTTTAATCACGGCCTGTATATTGGCCTCCTTATAACCGCCGCCACGCCACACAAGGCCAATCTGCCGTGTTGGGACGGGGCGTTTAAAGGCGTGGATATCAACGCCCTTGGGCATAACGCCTTGATGAATAACCATTTCAGGTAAAAGCGTCAGGCCGTACCTTTGTCCCACCATCTGGATGAGGGTTTGCAGGCTGGTCGCTTTAAGGGGTTGTTCGCTGGCATCATCGGCTTTTTTACAAGCAGATAAGATATGATCACGCAGGCAATGTCCGTCTTGAAGGAGCAGTAAATTATGATCATTCAAATCATCACTATTTAATTTTACGTTCTTTTTAAATGTGCCTTTTGGCGCGGCGCAATAAAACGCTTCTTCATATAGCTTCAACGTGTTCAAAGAACCTGTCTCATACGGTAATGCCATTAAGGCCAAATCAATTTTTCCCTCATTGAGTCTCTCAATTAAAAGATGGCTCATATCTTCGGTGATCTGAAATTCCATTTTCGAAAAATTCTGGTGCATCGCGGGGAGGAGTTGCGGCAACATATATGGCGCAATAGTTGGAATAATCCCTAAACGCATTGCCCCCGACAGCGGTTCTTGCATTTGCTTCGCGTTATCCATTAAGGCTTCCAGCTTCGGCAGAATTTCTTCAATCGTTTGTAATGTCGTTAATCCAAAATTTGTAAAGGTGACAGATTTACGACGTGAGCGATCAAGCAGCTTCGCGCCCAATATTGTTTCCATTTCCACAATCGCTTGGCTGAGTGTTGGTTGTGTGACATGGCATTGCTGTGCGGCTTTCCCAAAATTATGGGTTTCATGCAAAGCAAGCAGGTATTGCATTTGTCTGAACGTAGGGGCGTTTATCATTAATAGACTATTCCATATTTAATTTGCAATATCAATAGAATAAACCTATCTATAATTTAGGTATTATCAATTAGATTAAAGCACACGACTCCCGCTATGTTGCACACATATTTACTTTAAAAATTTCAAGATCAAAGGAGATCAGCAATGCTAGGAATAGGCGATAAATTACCAGAATTTTCAGTGATGGGCGTAAAGCCAGGCTTTAACTCACACGAAGAAAACGGCGAAAGCGCGTTTGAAGAAATCACACAAGACAGCTTTGAAGGAAAATGGAAAGTTGTTTTTTATTACCCGAAAGACTTCACATTTGTATGTCCAACAGAAATCGTTGAGTTCGCAAAACTAAATGAAGAATTTGCTGATCGTGATTGTATCGTTCTTGGTGGTTCAACAGATAATGAATTCTGCAAGCTAGCATGGAGACGCGAGCACGCAGATCTTGATAAGCTAAACCAGTGGAGTTTCGCTGACACAACAGGTCAGTTGCTTGATGGTTTAGGTGTTCGTGATAAACAGGCTGGTGTTGCCTTACGCGCAACATTCATCGTTGATCCATTCAATGTGATCCAACAGGTTTCTGTGAATTCATTGAACGTAGGTCGTAACCCAAAAGAAATTCTACGTCTTGTGGATGCCCTACAAAGTGACGAGCTTTGCCCATGTAACCGCGCAGTTGGCGGAGACACAATCGACCCAAGCGCGATTGCAAATGACATGAACCAAAAGAAAGCGGCTTAGTATTTCTAAGCACACTAAAAATTAAGTGTAGCGCGTGAGGCCTCCCCCTAACTAATCTTGCGCGTTACGCTTAACCCTTCAAAAGAAAGAAAAACCATGAAAGTTTCAGAAGCCATAGAGGCGCGCCGTTCCGTAAAGCAGTTTGATGCTACTCACGAAATGAGTGACGATGAATTTAAAAGCATGATGGATTTGGTGTTGAAATCACCGACATCATTTAATATTCAAAACTGGCGCTTCGTTCGCGTCGTTGATAAAGAAAAACGTAGCAAAATCTGTGAAGCCGCTTGGAACCAAACGCAAATTACAGATGCCTCTGTCCTGTTTGTGTTATGCGGTGATGTGAAAGCATGGGAGAAAAACCCAGAACGCTATTGGAGCCATGCTCCGAAGGAAACGGCTGACCTGATGGTTTCAATGATAGGGCCATTTTACGAAGGCAAAGAATGGCTGCAACGTGACGAAGTTATGCGCTCAGCGGGTATTGCCGCACAAAGCCTCATGTTGATGGCGAAAGAGATGGGCTATGACTCATGTCCAATGATTGGTTTTGATCAAGACGAAGTTTCTAAAATCATCAATCTACCTGAGGATCATGCGATTGGTATGATTGTTACAATTGGCAAGCAAACAAAGCCAGCGCACCCACGTGGCGCAGGTATTGATTATAACGAAGCTGTTATTACCGACAGTTTTTAAATTTTAAATATAAAGGATAATAAAATGACAATAGATAATATTAAATCTGCCATGCCTAATTACGCTAAAGATATTAAACTAAATATCTCGTCATTGGCGAATGATGAAACCCTAAATGAACAACAGCTTTGGGGAACATTCCTTGCAAGCGCGCTGGCAAGCCGTAATGAATTTATTATCGCGCAAATCTCAACCGAAGCCGCGCAACATCTTTCAACCGAAGCGATGGAAGCCGCGAAAGCCGCCGCAGCAATTATGGGGATGAACAACGTGTATTACCGCTTTGTGCACATGACATCAAATAAAGAATACCAAACCATGCAAGCAAAACTTCGCATGAATATCATTGGTAATCCCGGCGTTGATAAAATGGATTTTGAACTGTGGAGCTTGGCTGTCTCTGCAATTAATGCGTGCGGTATGTGTATTGATGCGCATGAATCACAACTTCTTCAACATGGTATTAGTAAAGATCAAGTGCAAACCGCTGTGCGTATTGCCGCTGTCATTCACGCCGCCAGTGCCATCCTAGATGGTGAAGTCGCAATGGGACAAGCACCAGTCGCACAAGCCGCTTAAAATTTAAGCTAAAATATGAATAACAAAAGGCCGCGATTTATATTGCGGTTTTTTTTATACCTTATGAACAAAGACTTCTCTGTGTGGGTAAGGTATTTGGACATCGTTTTCTTTAAGGATATCCCATAGAGCGAGCATAACATCGCCGCGCGTGTTCATCACACCTTTTTCTGCATCTTTGATCCAGTAACGTAAAACAAAATTAATCGAGCTATCGCCAAATTCAACCAAGTGACAAACGGGCGCAGGGCTGTCGACAACGCGGTCAGGTTTAGCCGCAGCTTCAACCGCGATCTTCTTAATTAAATGCGGATCAGTATCGTAATGCACACCAAATGTTGTCTCAATACGCACCAACGTATTACCGTGTGACCAATTAACCACTTGTTGGGTGATGAACTCTTCATTCGGCACAAGATAAGATTTGTTGTCACGGGTGACAAGCTCAGTATAGCGCGCGCCCATGTGGTTCACCCAACCAAACGTGCCATCCATTTCAATGATGTCACCTGGTTTAATGGACTGATCCATCAGGAGTAACATACCGCTGAAAAGGTTCGAGATAACTTTTTGTAAGCCAAAACCAACACCCAAACCCACAGCACCAGAGAAAACGGCAAACACCGAAAGATCAATACCCGCCGAGGTGATCCCAATCAAAAGCGCCATAACCACCAAGAACACACGGGCAATCTTTCCGATTAAAACACGAGAAGAGGGGTTAAGACTACGCACGCCAGCAAGGCGTTTATCCGTCATATTGGCAAGGAACAGCGCCGCATACATTAGGATGAAGATACCAAAGATACCCTTTGTCACACTCAAGGCAGAAAAACGAATATCTCCAATATTAAAACCAATGGCATCAAGGGTTGTCATCGTTTGATCTAAGACACCAAAAATACTTAAAGCGACCAATCCTAAGACTGTGAAGGCGACAATATTGCGGGCAAAGCGTTGCTCAATAAACTGCGCCACAAGACGAATGAAAATCCAAGCAAGTAATAATTTGGAAACAGCCGTGGCAAAATTGATAGGTAGACCAAATCCAGCAGGGCCTAAAATTTTAGTTCCGATGAAAATAAACACCATCGTGACAAGGGGGAAGAGTATCTTTAACAAGCTATAAAGCACTTCGGTCACTTTATAAGGAATACTCAATTTATTAATAACATCGTTCAGCTTTGGTTTAGCTGTGCGTGTTAGAAAAAAAGCACTGATAAAGCCAAAGGTAATAAGGATGAATTGCGCGGTAAAGCCTAACGTTAGGACATTAACACTAAGCCAGCTCAAAAACTTTTCCTGTAAAGAAAGCCAATCAATATTTTGTAACATAAAATTTTCCATTATAATCACAGCTTAAAGGAACCTTATGGCTTTGCAAAGGTTCGTTTATTGAATTTAATCATTTTTTAGAGGTGAAAATAAAATGGAATACCTACACACAATGGTTCGCGTGCATGATCTTGAGGCATCGCTTGATTTTTACTGTAATAAATTGGGTCTGAAGGAGATTAGCCGTAAGGAAAATGAGAAGGGCAAATTCACACTGGTCTTCCTCGCCGCTGGTGGTGACGAGCAGATGGCAAAGGATACCAAAGCCCCAATGATTGAGCTCACTTATAATTGGCCAGACAGTGACGGTAACGTTGAAGAATATGATAAAGGCCGTAATTTTGGCCACTTGGCGTATCGTGTTGAAAATATCTATGCAACCTGTCAGGCACTGCGTGATGCGGGCGTGGACATAAACCGCCCACCGCGCGATGGATATATGGCGTTTATTAAATCCCCAGATGGTATTTCGATTGAGTTACTACAAAAAGGTGACAAGTTAGAACCGCAAGAGCCATGGTCTTCCATGGAAAATATCGGATCTTGGTAAGCTAGTCTTTAAAGACACCAATATTATTGAAAGATTTGAAATAATCGCTTTGGCTATCGGGTAAAAGCCATTTTTTATCAACGGTATAGGTAATAAAGAAGCGGTGGAGATATTCCTCATGTAAGAATTTTCCACGCGGATTTGGCGCCAATGCCTCAATACCCCCTTTTAAAAGGTCACCTTTTTTCAAAAAAGATAGATCAGGGTGTTGTTCCGTAACGGCATTCATCTTGAACTGACTGGCGTCTTGATAACTTTCACAATCCGTCAGGCTGGGTTCTACGTCTACAAGCTTTAAAACCAGATCAAAATGTTCGGCTTCATCAGTAAATCCTTGCCCCAAAACGGCACTATAATTTTTAGAAACAACTTCTAACGTAATCGGGCAACCTGGAATATTGATGTTAGAGCGGGCGAAGGGCGTACTCGTATAAGCAACTAGCGTGAGAATGAATATAAATGCTGTGCAATATCGTTGCATCACTTACGCCTTCAACGCTTTGATTAACATCGTCGTCATGTCTTTAATGAAATCATCATCCAGTTCTTGCCCGCTAATTAAACGGAAGAAGACAGGGCCAAGCACAACATCAATCGCGCTATCGGTATCAAGCTCGGTATCAAACTCGCCCGTTTGTTTACCGCCATCAATGTAAGAAGATAAGGTGTCATATCGATCTTGCAGATAAGTTTGAATGAAAATCTTTAACGCTTCTGGATTGGATTGTGCTTCGCCAACAATCTCGGCGACAAGGCGACCATTTTTACCGCTCATTTGACGGCATAGCTTATCAAGTTGTTGCGTCACCCCTTGTACACCATTGCGCGGTGTAGGTAGGACGTTGTTAAAGGCAGGTTGAGAGAAAATCGCTTCCATGATGACGGCAGATTTATTTGGCCACCAACGATATATAGTGGTTTTACCCACGCCAGCCTTCTTGGCAATGGCTTCAATCGATAACTTTTGCACAGTGGTATGTGTGAGTAATCGGCGTGTTGAATCCAAAATAGACTTACGTGAGCTTTCAGAACGTGGGCGTCCTGATTTTTTAGATTCTTCATCAACGTCTTGATTTTGCTGGGTATTTTCCTGCATTTTGGCCTCAAATTTATAATTTACTGAACGCTTCGTATTATATGTATTGAGCCATTTTTGTCTAAGGGTATTTTTTATTTATCCCAAAAGATTTTTATTTTACTTTTCCTTTTGGTGTTATTCACTTTCGTGGTGTATAAATAAGATTATCACCACAAGGGAAATATTGTTTTTAAGCCAATGGCTTACAGTAACTGGTGTTTGTTCTATTTAGGGTTAACGGTCATAAGGAAATGAAAATGGAAGTTTGGGTTTTATACGGCGACGATATTGAATCAAATGCAGATTTGGCACACGAGGCACGCCGTTTCCTCTCTCAAGGTAAAAAGATGGATATTGATGTGAAGGTGATTAAGCCTTCTCAATTTGACATTTTGGTTACTCAAAGTGAGCGCGATTCAATATTAATTGACGGTAAAGCCGTCCCATTGCCTGACTTTGTATTCCCTTACTTTAATCATAACGATCATGGTTATTTCTCGTTGGCGATTGCTAGACAACTAGAACGTTTAGGCGTTCATGTTTTTAACCCTGCTGATGTTATTGAAACAGTGCGCGATAAATTACATACGCACCAAATCTTGGCCGAAAGTGGTATTGACACGCCAGATACGATGTTGGCAAAATTCCCTGTCGATATTGATTTGATCGAACGTAATATTGGATTTCCTGTTGTTGTGAAAACATTGAACGGTGCGTTGGGTATTGGCGTTTTCTTACTTGAAAGTCGTGGTGCGTTTCAGGATTTGATGGAACTTGTTGGTGAAACAAATCCTAACTTACAACTGATCTTCCAACGTTTTGTTTCGGTGAGTAAGGGGCGTGATTTGCGTCTTCTAGTTGTCGATGGCGAAGTGATTGCCGCGATGGAACGCCGCGCACAAGATGGCGGATTTAAAGCCAATTACAGCAGTGGCGCAACCGTTCACGAATTCATCCCTGATAAAGAAGCGATTGATATTGCCCTAAGAACATCCGAAGTTCTGAATATTGACATTGGCGGTATTGATTTACTGTTTAAAGAGGGCGGCGGCTATACGATTTGTGAAGCCAACACATTCCCTGGCTTTAAAGGTTTAGAAAAAGCATCTGGTGTCAATATCGCTGAAAAAATTCTAGAATCAATGCAGCGTACGCTAGAGAAAAAAGGCGGCATTTCGCGCCGTATGAAAAAAGAAGCCGAACACGACGCTACGGTTCAAACCCGTCATTAAGTCATGAAAAAGATAGGTATTATTGGCGGCCTTAGTCCTGCGTCAACAACGACGTATTACTCTGATATTAATGATTTGATTAATAAAAAGGTTGGCGGTCATAGCTCAGCAAAAATTATATTAGAGTCTTTAGACTTTGGTGAATTCTGCGCTCTTAAAGAAAAGGGCGATTGGGGTACTCAAGGCAAACTTCTGTGTGCGGCGGCATTACGTTTGAAAAATGCTGGCGCTGATTTTATTGTGATCGCAACCAACACAATGCATAAAATGGCGGACGACATCCAAAAGGCGATTGACGAAACGCCGTTACTTCACATCGCGGATGCAACTGCGGAAGTTGCCTTATCTCAAGGTATCTCAAAAATAGCATTTCTAGGCACTAAATATTCAATGGAGCTTGATTTCTACACAGGTCGTCTGGAAGATAAGGGGCTTGATGTGCTTATCCCTGAAAAAGATGAGCGTGAAGAAGTTAGCCGCATTATCTATGATGAGCTTACAAAGAATATCATTAAACCATCTTCGGAAGAATTTTACATTCAAACGATTAATCAATTAAAGTCTCAAGGCGCAGAAGCAGTTATATTGGGCTGTACCGAAATTGGTATGCTTATTAATAAGGACAACAGCCCACTTCGCGTGCTTGATACAACATTAATTCATATTGAACGCGCCGTTGATTTGGCTTTAGGTTAATCTAAAACCTAGTCGGTGCGGCATCGACTTCTACGATTGAACCATTGCGCAGTTCTAAAATGGACAGGCCACGTTCAACAAGGCCATTTGTTTTAAATCTAAAGATACCATCTGTTCCGGCAAACCCATTGGGGTTGGTAATAGCACCTGCATTAAAGGCAGGGCGGTTGCCTGCATCAAATCCCTTTTTCGCGAGGTTCGCGGCCAAGGCTGTCGCATCAAAAGCAAGACTAGAAAGACGTGGTGGTTTAGCACCATAGTTTGCTGAATATTCACGCTCAAATTGCGCGCGCACACGTGGAGCAGGGGCGGCAAACCATGCGCCTTGCATATTTGGTTGCGCCGCAATACGTGGATCATCCCACAGGCCAGTCCCTAAACGCTTTACTTCACTAGGTACCATTTTATTATAACTCAAGGCGCTCGACACAGTGTCCGTTTGTGTTGCACCGCCTGGCATAAAGACGGCACTAAACGCTGGCTTCCCTTGTGCATCAAGCGCGATATTTTCAATTTGATTAACGACGCTCATGTCGTTTGCTTGGTAACGAATAGAGGTGCTAATTTGCCCGCCATTCTTCAGCGCGGTTTCAGTAAAGTGCCCAGAGACTGCATTGCCGTAAGCATCTTGCTGCGCGATTAAAGCAAAGTTTTTGTGTCCACGTGCAACAGCATATTTTGCCACACGATCAACTTGTGCAAAGGGCATGAACCCCATGAGGTACGTATTATTATCCGCCAACGTCCAATCCGTTGAAAACGCAATCACGTTAATATTTTTTGAACGGGCGATCGGTTTAATCGCACGTACTGAATCTGCAAAAAGAGGGCCTAAGATAATTTGTGCGCCATCATTAATCGCGGACGTGGCCGCCGTCGCCGCACCGTTCGGTGTTCCGCCTGTATCACGCGGCATTAAATTAAATTTGGTGTAACCCATATCAAACAACGCCATTTGCGCACCTTGCAACATGGCTTCCCCTAAATTAGCTTGCGCACCGCTTAGAGGCAGTAAAATAGCAACATTCACAGGTGGTAGATTTTGATAAGGCGAATAAGAGGGCTTATTTCCTGGTAGAGCCGTATTACCGCCTGTCGGAGGCGCAGGTGTTACATCTTGCGGCTCAGTAGGATTATTTGTTCCCGTACCCCATGGATTTTGTCCCGATGGCATCATCGGCGCACAGGCATTAAGGGCAAGCATTGTAAAAATGCAGGTGATAAGCAAAGGGAATCTAATGTTAGTCATAGCAATCTCGATTAAACCTGATAGTTTAGTTAATTATGTCTGATAATGCTTTTGACCCTACACAAAAAATAAAATCAATGCCACAGAATGTTTCATCTAGTCCCAACGGTAAAGAAAAGAGCGCAAGCGATGCCAATGATGCGCGCTCGCCGAAGCGTATAGAGCCTAGATCAATGCCCATGAAGCCGGGCTTTTACCTTGTGGCAACGCCCATTGGAAACTTGCGCGATATAACGTTTCGCGCGCTGGATATCCTGTCTTCCGTTGATTTGATCATATGTGAAGACACGCGTGTGACAGGCAAAATCATGAATGCCTATGGCTTTAAGAAAAAGATGCAGGTCTATAATGACCACAGCACCGATGGCCAGCGTGAAAACTTAATTAAAATTGTGAAAGAAGGGCAATCTATTGCCGTCCTCAGCGATGCAGGAACACCGCTGGTTTCTGATCCGGGATATAAACTGGTACGCGGCGCGGTCGAAGCAGAGCTTTATGTAACTTCCATTCCGGGGCCAAATGCGGCACTTCCTGCGCTACAACTATCTGGTCTACCAACCGATCAGTTCTCGTTTTTAGGATTCTTGCCGCCAAAAACAACGGCGCGTCAGACAGCCTTACAAAAATGGGAAGGCGTGCAGGGCAGTCTTATTATATATGAAACAGGGCCGCGTCTCCTCGACAGCCTCCAAGATATGCAAAAAACTATGGGCAACCGCGAGGCCGCTGTCACACGTGAGCTAACGAAGATGTATGAAGAAGTTCGCCGTGGCACGCTTTCTGATCTGATTGTTCATTACACAAAGTCTGGCCCACCCAAGGGAGAGATCGTTGTGGTACTTGGCCCACCTGTTGCCGAGATTGTTTCAACCGAAAGCATCGAAAAACAAATTCAAAGCGCATTGCAAAAAATGTCAGTTCGCGACGCCGCCGAAATGGTTGCCAAAGCGACAGGCAAGCCTAAGAGAGCCATTTATACTTTAGCGCTCAAGCTTGCGAGCGATATGAAATAATAGCATGAGCACTCGTAAGGAAAAGCATAAAGCTAAAACTTACGATCAAGGTGTAAAAGCCGAACGTGCCGCCGCCAACTGGCTCAGGCTTAAAGGCTATAAAATCTTAGAAGAGCGTTATAAAACCCAATATGGCGAAATTGATTTGATCATAAGCAAGGGCAATATGATTGCGTTTGTAGAAGTCAAAGCCAGAAAAACCAAAGCCGAAGCCTTGGAAAGCGTTACCCCGAAAATGCAAGGCCGCATTACCAATGCCGCGCTACATTATATAAGTCAAAATAACCTCACCACCTTTGACTTCAGGTTTGATGTTGTGTCGGTTATGCCGTCCGTCCTTGGGATGGTCACAATTCAGCATCTAGACAATGCATGGCAGGCACAGGCATAATATTACCTATGATTCGAAATAAACTCACGCTCACACTCCTTATCTCTCCTTTACTACTCGGTGGTTGTACTGGCATTGGTCTTGCCACAGGCGCGGCGGCCGTCACAGGAATCTCTGCCGCACAAGAAGGCGGTATTCCAGGGGCGATTGATGATGCGAAGATTAAGCTACGTATTAACGAGATGTGGTTTCAAAATGATGTTGAAGCCTTCAGCAAGCTGAGTACAACAATAGATCAAGGGCGTGTTCTTCTAACGGGTGTCGTTCAAAAACCTGAACAACGTGTCGAAGCGGTTCGCTTGGCATGGAAAGTGCCAGAAGTGAAACAGGTAATGAACGAAATTCGCGTCGCGAAAAGTGAAGGCGTTACAGGGTTTGTTAAAGATAAATGGATTACGTCACGCTTACGCGGTTCATTAACATTGGATCGTTCGGTGCAATCCATTAATTACTCAATTGATACAGTACAAGGCATCATTTATTTGATGGGTGTTGCACAAAACCAAGCCGAATTAAATCGTGTGATTGAAACGGCACGAACAATTTCTGGCGTGAAGCAAGTCGTTAGCTACGTGAAGCTAGCGGGTGAGCCAATGCAAGGTGAATCTAAAGCGCAAGCATTAACCGAACCAAATGTTGCGGCGCAACCAATTAAACGTGAAGTAACAACTGCGCCACAACAATTACGACCATCGGAATCGCAAGCTACATCCCAGACTCAATATGTGCCATACAAGCCTGTCTTTGATACGCCAGTGCAAAATACAAATATAAAATCTGAACCTGTGGAGGCCATAGAAGTTCCCGCACGCAGTATCCCTGAGAACGCGCCATCTATCGAAGATCAATATTACAGATAGATTATGCCAGATAGTTTCCCTGAAGATGAATATCTGCAAATACTAACGAAATACGGCGCTGGGCCTGACCAAGATATAGATCTGGCAGAATGTGCTATTCTTATGGCGGCACTCGATAATCAAACATTGTCGATTGATCGTTACAAAAACCATATACAAAAATTAATTAAAGATGTTGGCGCACGCCATCAAGATTTGTTAGGTGAGGGTGCAACAGATGATGCCGCCACCCAGCTCGCCGCGCTTAAACACATCATTGCTGATGAAAATGAATATGCGGGTGATGAAGAAAATTATGATGATCTACAAAACGTTAATCTTATCCGCGTTATTGAACGTCGAAAAGGAATGCCTGTTGCGTTGGCCCTCATTTATATTCACGTAGGTTTGGCGCAAGGTTGGCAAGTGGAAGCCTTAAGCTTTCCTGCGCATGTTGTCTGCCGTATGGAAAAAAATGGTGCGCGTTTGCTGTTTGATCCGTTCCAGCAATGTAATCTTCTTCAGGCCGCAGATTTGCGTAATATGCTTAAGACACTGATCAGTCCTGAGGCCGAACTTTCAACTGATTATTATAATGCGGCTTCAAAACGTGAAGTCCTTATTCGCCTGCAAAACAATATTAAGCTTCGCCAAGTTGAAAGTGAAGATTATGAGGGTGCTATCAAGACCATTGAAACGATGCGCTTACTCGATCCAAATGAATATCGTTTGTTATTCGATGCTGGGGTTTTATATGCCCGCACCAGTCAGGCCTTGGCGGCGATCACCGCACTTGAAAGCTATATTGATCTAACCCCTGATAAAGAGGCTCAATACGATGCTTTGGCTTTATTGCGCCAAATCAAGGATGATCTGCATTAGGGAAATTAAAGGCTTTTAATTAAGGCCAAATCTTGAATAAAAGGGGGTAATGTTATGTACCCCCTTGTCACTAGACGAACTAAGGTTTAAAAATAGAATCATAATTAATACGCTTATTTGAAGGAGCCTCATAAATGCGCACACGCACTAAATTATCAAAGTACCTAATGATTGCTATCATTCCGTTGGC
>JALZUF010000143.1 GCA_023301785.1 Alphaproteobacteria bacterium
GCATCGATCAAAAAAGGATCAGACATTTTGGGCCACACTAAATAGGCTTTTCCAAATTCAACCTTGTATCCTTGTTCCTTATCACTCAGCGCTTTTTCAATATAAGTCCGTGCAAATTCCAAATCCCACGGGCCTTTTTTAAGGCGTACCATCAACGCCCCTGCTAAGCTCATCACCATAATTGCAAAAATCAGTAATATACTGACGCAAGCTTTGGCATAAGGAATAGATTTTTTCATATATTTAATACTCTTGAAACGATGCGTGGCTATGTTACGAATGACTATAACAACTGTGATATATAATTAGGAGAAAATTATGGCGCAAAAAGACATTAAAGAGCAAGAAGACCTACAAATTGGCGATACAGCGCCCGATTTTACCCTGCCAACAGATGGGAATGGCGAAATCAGCCTTTCTAGCTTGCAGGGTCAAAAAGTTGTTCTTTATTTCTACCCCAAAGACGACACCCCTGGATGCACGAAGGAATCATGTAGCTTTAATGAAAATCTTTCTGCGCTTAACAAGTTAAATACACAAGTGATCGGTCTATCTAAATGCAGTGTGAAAAAACACGATAAGTTTAAAGCTAAATATAGCTTAAACTTCCCGCTCGCCTCTGATGAGAATGGCAATACTTGTGAAGATTATGGCACGTGGGGCGAAAAAAGTATGTTCGGCAAAAAATACATGGGTATCACGCGCTCAACATTTCTAATCAATGAAGACGGAAAAATCGAAAAGATATGGCGTAAAGTCAAGGTGGACGGCCACGTTGAAGATGTAATGAGCTCTCTTTAAGTAATTATCCGTCATGCGCACAGGCGCGAGGACGCTATCCAATACTAATCTTTTTATATTTTAGTTAGATACGCGGCAGATTGTTGCGACGCGTATGTAAATACGCGAGCGACAAGCTAACAAAGTAGATAACAAAATCTAAAAAGATTAAGCGGCTTTCTTTTTGATTGTCACAGGAATCTTACGCCCTGAACACTCCGCACCGTTCATGTGGTCATGGATATGAACCATTAAATCTTCAACCTTGTTATGGAAGAAGTGGTTTGCACCAGCAACAGTACGGTAATCAATATCGATACCTTTTTGCAAATGAAGCTTTTCAACTAACGCTGTCACAGGCTCGTGCGTGACAACATCATCTTTCTCACCATGAATGATAAGACCTGATGATGGGCAAGGCGCCAAGAAGCTAAAATCATGTAAATTTGCAGGCGGTGCAACAGAAATAAATCCTTCGATTTCTGGACGACGCATCAATAATTGCATACCGATCCACGCGCCGAATGAAAATCCCCCGACCCATGTATATGGCGCATTCGGGTTTAAATCTTGCATCCAATCCAGCGCAGACGCCGCATCACTCAACTCACCTTCACCACGATCAAAAATCCCTTGTGATCGACCAACACCGCGGAAGTTAAAGCGTAGAACACTAAAACCACGTTGCTTCATCACTTGAAACATCATGTACGTAATTTTATTGTTCATGGTGCCGCCATGTTCGGGGTTGGGATGAAGTAAAAGCGCGAGTGGCGCATCAGGTTGATGTGAATGATGATAACGACCTTCTAGGCGTCCTTCGGGTCCGTTAAAAATAATCTCTGGCATAATTCTCTTTCCTAAAAATAAAAATCATCTGGTTAATTTTCGTAACGTATAATGATGATTAATATGTTTTATAAAGAGTTGTTTCGTAAATGTCCAAATATTTCTCATAACTCATTGATTCCATTGTGGATAATGAGTTATGATACAAAACTATGGATCACATATACTTAGATTATAATGCAACAGCCCCTATTCGCCCCGAAGTCTTAGCTTTGGTCACGACTATAATGGGTGAAGTTGGTAACGCCTCTAGCGTCCATCGCTTCGGCGCCAGCGCGCGCGCTCATGTTGAAACGGCGCGCCGTCAGGTGGCCGCGCTCTGCGACGTACCTGCAGATCAAGTCATTTTCACCAGCGGTGCAACCGAAAGTATTAATACTGTGCTGTGCGGCTATCGTGACAAACCTGTTTTAATATCAGCGATTGAACATCCCGCCGTTATTGCCGCCGCACCCCATGCTAAAGAAATTAAAGTCACTTCTGATGGCCTTGTTGATATGGATGATTATAAAAGGTTATTGCGTGAGGAAAAACCAGCGCTTGTTTCCATCATGATGGTCAACAGCGAAACTGGCGTTATTCAACCCGTTGCAGACCTTGCCGCCCTCGCACACGAAGCAGGCGCGCTGTTCCATACAGATGCCGTCCAAGCCGCAGGGCGTCTCGACATCAGACTTGATAATTTAAAAACAGACTTCATGAGTTTATCCGCTCATAAAATGGCTGGCCCGCAAGGTGTCGGCGCTGTGATATGGCGCGAAGGGTTGGAACTTCCAAAATTCATGCTCGGTGGTGGACAAGAAAAAAACTGCCGCGCTGGCACGCACAACACAGCCGGTATAGCAGGCATGGGCTTGGCGGCGGAGTTAGCGGTTCAAAATATGCCTAACTACACAAACATCACAAAATTACGCGATGATATGGAGGCGCAAATTCGCGCGCTCACCAACAACATCATCATCTATGGCGGTCAAGCCCCCCGCGTTGGTAATACCTGTAACATCGGCCTTTCGGGTGTGCCCGCACAAACACAAATGATGGCCTTGGACTTAGACGGCATTGCCGTATCCAGCGGCTCTGCCTGTTCCAGCGGGTCTTTCAAGCCATCTCATGTTCTCACCGCCATGGGCGCAGATGAGACGGCTGCAAAAAGTGCCTTGCGTATTTCAATGGGCTGGGCTACGACTTCTGCCGAAATTGATGCTTTCATAAGCAGCTATAAAAAGATCATACAAAAAGCAAAATAGAATAAGAAAA